>CAIYNH010000285.1 GCA_903927495.1 uncultured beta proteobacterium | reverse complement strand
GATAGGCTGTCCATCTGCACCAATCTTGGTCCGTTGAAATGTGGTTGTCTCAAGGGTCGAGACGTCCTTGTAGGCATCAAAATTCTGGATGACACCCTGACTCACCAAAATTAGCGCGAACACCAGGGACAGTGGCAATAGCAACCAGACAGTAATGCGAGTAAGGTCAACCCAGAAGTTGCCAATAACCGAACTCGACCGTGCTGCGAACCCCCTTATCAGCGCAAAGACCACTGCAATGCCGGTAGCTGCAGAGAAGAAGTTCTGCACAGCGAGGGCCACCATCTGCGTCAGGTAACTCAGCGTTGCTTCGCCGCTGTAGCCTTGCCAATTGGTATTGGTGACGAAACTGATGGCTGTGTTGAAAGCCGAGTCAGGCGCAACGGATGCCATAGCCATCGGGTTGAGCGGCAGCCACACCTGTAGGCGTTGGAGTGCATAAACAACCAGCACGCCAAGTGCATTGAAGGCGAGTAAAGCCATGCTGTATTGCGTCCATTTCATCGACAGGGATGGCGATGTTCCGGCCAAGCGGAAGAAAGGATTCTCAACAGCATGCATCCAAGTGGGCAAGTTGCCCGCGCTGATGCGCGCAATCCAAATACCCAATGGCCATGCGAAAACCAGCAGAGTGAGAAGAAAGAGGCCGAGCAGGCCCCAAGCGGGGATGTTCATCAGAACTCCTCTGCGCAAAACAGCGCATAGACCAGATAGGCCAGCAGGAGTACGGCACACGTGCCACCTGCACCATAGAGCACATTCAGTGTGTTCATATGGCCGCCTCGACAGGGTTGTGGATTTTCCTGAGCCCTGAGACCATGAGTGCCAGAGCGCCCCAAAATCCCAGCGTCATGAGAATGTATATCGCATCCATGATTTGCCTTTAACAAATTGATGGATGAAGTATGTTTTTTTCGGCGTAAAAATGCTGTTTAGATTGCGGCTTTAGGTATAAAAAATGCGTAAAGGCGCTTGGTTTAGCTCCAAATTTTGAGCGGCTGCTGTTGGTCGTCACATGCCGGCTGTCTTCTCAAAGTCCCTGCCCGAAACTTGACATTGGTGCGTGGATCAATTCGGTCGACCTAATAGCCGCCGGTCGTCGACGCGAAATACGTGCCCTAATGCCGAGCTCGGCATTAGGGCGTTGAGGCTTGTGACGGGTGTGGAGCCATGGGTGGCATCGTTGTTGAGATGCCAATGCGCCCATGCCTGGTTGCTGGCTTAGTCATAGACCAACTTGAACAAATAATGTGGCACGCGCACGCGACTAATGCTTGGGCCTTGTTCAATGTTGGCGTAAATGCCGGGCCTGTAAAGATGTCAACGTTGCCGTTGGCACGGCCGGCGCGGTCTGTGACAGAGTCACTCCAGAGTGACTCCAGACTGACAGCTAGTCATGACAGCTGTCAGCTGACAGTTAACCAACCAGCACCCGCCAGAAAGCGCGCCATTTGCCAGCGAATGTCAGCCGTTCGTCCGACATGGCTTCCAGAAAATCGGACAGACGCTTGGAGCGAGACACAGCAAACATCACCAGCGACACAAAAGCCAAGCTGGCGAGGAATCCGTGCAACACGCGCTCCATCAAACTGCCTTCGCCAAAAGGAATGATGTTCATGCCAAAGTAGCCGGTGGTCACCGTGGCAATCAGGCCCAGGATGGTGATCACGGTGAGGCGCACCACGGTATTGGACTGGCGGCGCTGCGAATCGCTGTCAAGGTAATGACTCATTTCACCAATTTCCTCACGCAGTTCCTCATACAGAGCATCGTTGCGCAAATGGTTGGAACACAGCCGGAAAGTGGCCTGGACGTGCGGACGTTCTGAGAGCTCGTGAAACCAATAGCGGTGGGTAAAACGCAAAAAGGTCTCAAAGTTGGCACGAATGCGGCGCTTGAACTGCCGCACTGATTGATCGTCACGAATGTTGAGGGCGTTGACCGCGCCCACCAATACGTCTGAAAAAACCAGCAACGCGGCCCGATGCAGGTGGGCAATCAGGAAGATCAAGAAATACTGGTGACGAAACTGGGCCAGCACGCCTCGCTCAGGTTCAGTGAAGAAGGGTTTGGCTGCGTCACCAACCACGGTCAGGCTGCTGCCGGTGCAGATAAATCGGGTGTTGGGCCCACTCGGAGTGTTGGTCCAGAATCGGTCCTGACAATAGCTTTGGGCAAAGTCGCGCACACTGGGGTCGTTGACGGGCAATGGTTCGTCGGGGTGCAGCTGTGAGGCCAGCCCGACTCGGACCCAATCCTCTTCGCTGAGCGAGCGGGGCTCATCAAGCGCCAGGTAAGCCATAACCGGCATGCGGTGGTATTCGATCAGCCTAACCCTCAATGCGCCGGGCTCGTTGGCGTGGGCCAATACCAAGGGACGCAACAGGCTGGCCCAGTGTTCTGAAATGCAGGGACTGCGGTGCTGGCAAACAAAACCCAGGTATTTTTCGCGGCGTTCGGTGTCTGAGCGGGCCACCACCGAGCCGTCGGACCCCAGCCATTCGGCCAGGTGCACGTTGTGCAGGCCGTCACCGTCTTCGTCCCAGCCCGACGGGTAGGCGCGACCAAAACGAAACAGGATGTCGCGCACCGTATCCAGCGGCAGCTCGGTGGCGCGGACTTCCAGGTTGAGCTGAATCAGGTCGAGGTCGTCAAAAAAATACAGGTCGGTGTGCACAATGTGCAGCATGACCGGCGTCTGGCCCGGGCGCAGCGTCAGACGCAGGGCGATGATGTCCTTGCGCCGGAACACATGCATCGGTGAATTGCCGGTGGGGGTCTGGGCATCGGCCTGACTGCTTCTGCCTTCCCCATACAGAAAGCGCTGTACATAAGGCAGAAACGAGACGAATTCGCGGTAATGTCGTTCCCGGAAATTGCTCGGGTCGTCGGTGAACTCGTCGTCGATCCGACACCAAGGATGCGGCTGTGCGTCGCGCTCAAAAGCCTCCCAATGCCGCCCCTTAATGCCATTGACGAGCAGCGGCTCCAGTTGCAAGGGCCAAACCAAGCTGGCGTGAAACAGGCGCACCACCGGTGGCTGGTCGGGCGTGATGGCGAGTGGCGACGGCATGGGTCTGAATCGGGTGGGTGGACTGCGCCAAAGTGTAAGTGACCCGGCGCGCCTTGTGAACTCAGGGATTCTTGTGGGCACGACTCAGCCGAAGTTTAGCGATTCGGTGCAGCAGTCGCCGACCCCAACTGCCTGTCAACTAGCGAATTTTAGATGGCG
>CAIYNH010000284.1 GCA_903927495.1 uncultured beta proteobacterium | reverse complement strand
CATTGAAGATTTGGCGCAACTGATTCATGACTTGAAAAATGTGGCGCCAAAAGCCAGCATCAGCGTCAAGTTGGTGAGTGAAATTGGCGTTGGCACGATTGCCGCTGGCGTGGCCAAGTGCAAGGCTGACCACGTTGTGATCGCCGGTCATGACGGGGGTACCGGTGCCTCACCTTTGTCATCCATCAAGCATGCCGGCAGTCCGTGGGAAATTGGCCTGGCCGAGACCCAGCAAACCCTGGTACTCAATCGGTTACGCAGTCGCATCCGGGTGCAGACCGACGGCCAGATGAAAACCGGACGTGACGTGGTGATTGGTGCCTTACTGGGTGCTGATGAGTTTGGTTTTGCCACTGCCCCACTGGTCGTGGAAGGCTGCATCATGATGCGCAAGTGCCATCTGAATACTTGTCCGGTGGGTGTGGCCACCCAGGATCCCGTATTGCGCCAAAAATTCTCGGGCAAACCCGAGCACGTCGTGAACTATTTTTTCTTCATTGCGGAAGAGGTTCGCCAAATTATGGCGCAGTTGGGCATTGCCAAGTTTGACGACATGATTGGTCGCTGCGATCTGCTTGACACGCGTCAGGGCATTGCGCACTGGAAAGCCAGCGGGCTTGACTTTGCGCGCTTGTTTGCGCAGTCGACGGCGGGCGCTGATGTGCCGCGTTACCAAACTGAATTACAAGACCACGGGCTGGAAAAGTCACTAGACAACCTGCTGATTGCCAAGAGCCGCCTGGCCATTGATACCGGCGAGAAAGTCAAGATCATGGAGATGGCGCGCAACGTCAACCGATCGGTCGGGGCCATGCTCTCGGGTGAGGTGACCAAAGTGCACCCGCTGGGTTTGCCAGATGACACCATCCGGATTCAGCTGGAAGGCACAGGCGGTCAGTCATTTGGTGCATTCCTGGCACAGGGCATTACCCTGTACTTGATTGGCGATGCCAACGACTACACCGGCAAGGGACTCTCGGGTGGGCGTGTCGTGGTCCGACCCAGCATTGATTTCCGTGGCGAAGCCGTGAAAAACACCATCGTGGGCAACACCGTGATGTTTGGTGCAACCAGCGGTGAAGCGTTTTTCAGCGGTGTGGCCGGTGAACGTTTCGCCGTACGCCTGTCGGGTGCCACCACCGTTGTCGAGGGTACTGGTGACCATGGTTGCGAGTACATGACTGGCGGCACCGTGGCGGTGCTGGGCAAGACCGGGCGCAACTTTGCTGCAGGCATGAGCGGAGGCGTGGCTTATGTGTACGATGAAGATGGCCAGTTTGCCAAACGCTGCAACACAGCCATGGTGTCATTGCAAAAAGTTCTCTCGACCACCGAACAGCAAGAGGCGATGGACGTGAGTCTATGGCACGGAGGTGTGAGCGATGAAATCCAGCTTAAGCAATTGCTGGCCGACCACAATCGCTGGACTGGCAGCAAACGCGCCCGTGAGTTGCTCGACAACTGGGACACTTCGCGTCTTAAATTTGTCAAGGTTTTCCCCAATGAGTACAAACGTGCTCTGGCTGAGCTTCATGCAAAAAAAAGCGTTATAGCCCAAGCTGGACGGGCGCAGGCAGCTACTAAAAAAGAAGCGATTAAAAATTCGCTGGCGGCCAGGTAAGGCTCACAAGGTAAAGAACAAGGAATCACATCATGGGAAAAGTTACAGGCTTTATGGAGTTCGAGCGGGTTGAAGAGGGCTACAAGCCCGCACCTGAACGTCTGAAAAACTACAAGGAATTTGTCATTGGACTGGACGACGAGCAAGCCAACACGCAGGCTGCACGCTGCATGGACTGTGGCACACCGTTTTGCAACAACGGCTGCCCGGTCAACAACATCATTCCGGACTTCAACGATCTGGTGTTTAATGGCGATTGGAAAGAGGCCATTGACGTGCTGCACAGCACCAACAACTTTCCTGAGTTCACTGGACGCATCTGTCCGGCACCCTGCGAGGCGGCATGTACGCTCAATGTGAACCAGTGCGCCGTCGGGATCAAGTCAATCGAGCACGCCATCATTGACCGGGCTTGGGAGAGTGGTTGGGTCAAACCACAACCTGCCAAAAACAAGACGGGTAAAAAAGTTGCCGTGGTGGGCTCAGGGCCAGCTGGTATGGCAGCTGCACAGCAACTCGCCCGCGCCGGCCACGCGGTCACTTTGTATGAAAAAAATGATCGGATCGGTGGTTTATTGCGCTACGGCATTCCAGATTTCAAACTTGAAAAGTCGCACATTGACCGCCGGGTCGAGCAACTCAAGGCTGAAGGTGTGGTGATTCGCACCGGTGTCATGGTGGGTGAGTTGCCCAAGGGCAGCAAAGTCACGAATTGGGCCAAAGAGACTATTTCACCGGTGTTTTTGCAACAAGACTTTGATGCGGTGTTGCTCACGGGTGGGGCCGAGCAGTCACGTGACCTGCTCGTTCCGGGGCGTGATCTGGATGGAATTCACTTCGCTATGGAGTTTTTGCCGCAGCAAAATAAAGTCAATGCGGGTGACAAGGTCAAAGGCCAGTTGCGTGCAGAAGGCAAGCATGTGATTGTCATTGGCGGTGGCGACACGGGTTCGGACTGTGTTGGTACCAGCAACCGCCATGGTGCCGCCAGCGTGACCCAGTTTGAAGTCATGCCACAGCCGCCAGTCGAAGAGAACCGTCCCATGACCTGGCCTTATTGGCCCATGAAACTGCGCACCAGTTCCAGTCACGATGAAGGTTGCGTGCGTGAATTTGCCATTTCCACGAAAGAATTTTTTGGTGAAAAAGGCAAGGTGACTGGCTTGAAGACCGTGCAGATTGAATTCAAAGACGGCAAGATGGTTGAAGTGCCCGGTACCGAAAAGTCGCATACGGCAGACCTGGTGCTGCTGGCCATGGGATTTGTAAACCCGGTGGCAACAGTTCTGGAAGGGTTCGGGGTGGACAAGGATGCGCGCGGTAACGCCCGTGCTGGCACCGAAGCTGCAGGTGGCTTCGCGACCAATGTGCCCAAGGTTTTTGCCGCTGGCGACATACGCCGTGGTCAAAGTCTGGTGGTGTGGGCTATCCGTGAAGGCCGTCAGGCGGCCCGTGCAGTGGATGAATTTCTGCAGGGTTGTAGTGATTTGCCACGCTGATTCTTAGCCATTTCAAAGTATCCGATATGATTGACAGGCCGGGTTTACCCGGTCTCTCTATTTATGACATCATCTATTTCACAATCCCTAGTTGAATTGCAGCACCTGAGCTTCGGTTACGGTGAGCGCTTGATTCTTGACGACGTTTCGCTGTCGATTCCACGCGGAAAAGTGACGGCCCTGATGGGGGCTTCGGGCGGAGGCAAGACCACCATTTTGCGTTTGATCGGTGGCCAGGTCCGTGCCCAGCGGGGGCAAATGCTGTTTGATGGACGGGACATTACGCCGATGAAACAGGCTGATCTGTACCTGGCCCGCAGGCGCATGGGCATGCTGTTTCAGTTTGGGGCCCTGTTTGCAGACTTAGATGTATTTGAGAACGTGGCTTTTCCACTGCGTGAGCACTCTGATTTGCCGGAAACCTTGATTCGTGACATTGTTCTGATGAAACTCAATGCTGTGGGTTTGCGCGGGGCGCGTCATTTGATGCCCAGCGACCTATCCGGTGGCATGGCTCGAAGGGTGGCATTGGCCCGCGCGATTGCACTCGACCCGGAACTGGTGATGTATGACGAGCCGTTTGCTGGGCTGGATCCGATTTCGCTTGGTACAGCCGCGCGATTGATTCGTGAGCTCAACGATGCCATGGGTCTGACCAGTATTTTTGTCTCGCACGATATTGAGCAAACCTTTGCCATTGCCGATCAGGTGATCATTTTGGCCAATGGCAAAATTGCCACCCAGGGTCCGCCAGATGAGGTCCGTCGCAGCACCGATCCGCTGGTGTTCCAGTATGTCAATGCACTGCCCGAAGGGCCAGTGCATTTTCACTACCCAGGTCCCACTGTGGCGCAAGATTTTGGTGTGAGGGTGCTTTCATGACCTGGTATCAGGCAAAAAACATTGGCTTTGCCGTGCGCACCCAGTTGGATCACATGGGGTATGCGGCCCGTTTGTTTGGACGACT
>CAIYNH010000283.1 GCA_903927495.1 uncultured beta proteobacterium | reverse complement strand
GGCAACATCCCCCTCAACCGCGTGGATTTCGGCGTTCTCGGCCAAAGGCAGGCCGAAAGTGCCGATACCTGCGAACAGGTCGATGATACGGCGGGCAGGGCCTACGGCCGCTTTCACACTGGCCAGAAGGGCTGCTTCGCCTTCGGCCGTGGGTTGCAAAAAGGCCCCGACGGGCAAAGGCACATTAGCGCGGCCAAAGCGCATCATGGGTTGGGCGCGTTGGGCGATCACCTCGCCATTCCAGGCCGCATCAAACCGGTAGACCATGACCCTGTCAAAACCAGTCAGCAACTGAACTTGCTCGACCAGCACATCGGTATAAACGGCCAAGCTGGCGGTCTCTGCCAATAAGGCATTGAGCACTCGGCTGGTACTGTCCATGTTGCGCTGGCGCTCGGGCTCTGTCGGGTCAACGCAGCCCAGTTCGATCACCAGAAAAAGCTCGCAACGATGGACAAAAGCCTGCTTGTTAACAATACCAACAGCGCTTGAAACCGGCAAGGTCAGTCCCACAGGTGACTGATTGGCCGCCAGCGGCCCCAAAGCTTCTATGCTGCGCCAGGCCAATTCACCCAGGACCTCACTGGCGAGCAGGCCCAGCGCAGTCTGGGCCTGCATGGCAAACACCTCGGCCAGATTGGCGCTGACCCAGCGCACCCTGGCAACTTCATCGACCGCCAGCAAAATGCCATAGCTCTGAACCGAGCCAATCAATTCAACGTGATCGGTCTCGCAACGCTTGATGGCCAATGCCAAAGCGGGAGGATCCGCAAAATTCATGATCAAACCCAAAGGGTTTCAAGCGACTTTACGGCCGCAGCGTAATCGGCTGCAGCACGGCTGTTGGGCGCATGCTCGCGCACCGGCTTACCCACGGCGAACGCCTCTGCCACCTTGATGTCGGTGCGAATGCCCGGCAACAAACGTGCCGCACCAAACTGGTGTGACAGGCTGGCGTTGACCTCGCGGTGCTGACCAATGCGCAGGTCGATCATGATTGGCAAAAAACCCAGCACTCTGATCCGGTCGTTCAAACCACGGCTGGCCACCTTGAACAAAATCCGGGCCAGTTGACGTACGCCTTCGCCCGAGAGGTAATGCGGCACAAACGGCACCAGCACCCGGTCTGCGGCGCACAGCGCGTTGAGCAACAAGCCGTCCAGCGACGGCGGTGTGTCGAGCACAATAGTGTCGTAGTCAGCCAGCAGCCCTTCAGCGGCCAGCGCATCGCGCAGCTTGGACTCACTCTCACCAACCCCGCCGTGTTCAAACAAGGGGTCCGCCGGTATCAGGTGCAGCCCCGGCCAAGCCGACTCGACCAGCGCCTGGCGCAAGCTGCTCCGCCCGGCCAGAAAACCATGCACGGTGGCGGCATCACGCGCCGGCTTGATACCCAAACCAACAGCGCAGTGGCCTTGGGTGTCCAAGTCAATCAGCAAAACCCGTTGTCCCTGTGCCGCCAATTCAGCCGCGACGTTGACTGAGGTCGAAGATTTGCCGGAACCGCCCTTGCGGTTGCTAATGACCAGTGTGCGTGCCATAGGTGCTAAAACAACTCAATATTGGGTCGGTCGTTGGTTTTGGTCGACGTTGTGCCGGTCACCGCCTGATGGGTTTCGCGTTGACTTTGCATCACGTAGCTGGCCACCTGTTGCTCAAGCCGCTGGCGCAGCGTGACCATGGATTGTGGGTCCCAGGGTTTGTCCACCAATTGGTCGGCCATGCATTGCAGATGTTCATTAAGTTCTTGCTGTGCTTTTTGCACCTGCTCCACGCGCTGGCGAATCACGTCCTGGAACTGAATTTGCCCCAAGGCTTCCGATAGACCCGTCACAATGTCCTGGTGCCCGGTCTTGACGCTTTCAATGATCTCCATCAGGCTTTGGGATGCGGCCGAAAAGCGCTGCTGCATCTCGTCCACGTCGGCAATCACCTGGCGCATGCTGCCAGAGGCCGTGTTTCGCTCGTCTACATCGGTGGCATTTTTCAGCTCTTCGTCAATACCTTCGGTGGCGGTCTTGATCTTGAGTGAAATGTTGACCGCAGCACCGGCCGTACGGTTCGACAGCTCCCTGATTTCTGCCGCCAGCACTGCAAAGCCACGACCGGCATCACCGGCTCGGGCCGCTTCCACCGCCGCATTGATGGCCAGAATATTGGTTTGTTTGGCCACCTGTGAAATATCGGCCACCAGCGTGCTCAGGCTCTTGACCTCTTGCAGCCGCTTGATGCGCCCCAGGTGCACCGCCACGTCCTGCTGCTGCTTGTCAACAAACATTTGCAGGATCAACCCGAGCTGCTTGTCCACCAAGACCTTTTCCTGCAGTGCCGCAGCAAGTTCGGAGCCGCTTTCTTCCGAGGCATTGATGCGCCGCAATTGCTGGTCAGACACCTGATGGATCGCATTGAGCGAAGTGATAAGGCCCAGCACACCGTGCTCGGTTTCCTTGACGGCACCATCAAGCTGCTTGCTCATCAGATCCAGATAAGGTGCCACTTCGCGCACCTCTTGCACCACCTGTTGGCGCGGCATGTGCTTCGTCAGCATCAGCCACTCGTCATCCAGCGACTCCCGTTTGGAGAACCACTTGAAGACCAGCGCCAGCAGGGACGACGCGGCAAATACCGTCATCAATGCTGAGGCAACCTGCCAGCGCAAGTCCACTCCCATCCCTGCAAAGACCACCTCATGAAGCCATGGCGCCAGCCAAACCATCACAGTGCTGGTGATGGCAATGGCGGCAATGCCAAGTGGAGACGGAAAAACTCTGGGTTGTGACTTGAACATCACCACCTCCAAAAAGTGATTGGCTGGCCCGCCATTTCAGGCACCGGGCACCACCTGTTTGATGACCTTGACCAGATCCACCCCCGACACCGGCTTGACCAGCCAGCCGGTGGCACCGAGCTTTTTGCCCTCGTCGCGCTTTTTGGAATCGCTTTCGGTGGTGAGCGTCAAAATCGGCACAAAGCGGTAGCCTGGCAGCGCCTTGACGTTCTTGATCAACTCCAGCCCGCCCATGTTGGGCATGTTGATGTCAGTGATGATCAGGTCAGGCTTCAAGCCAGCCTTGAGCTTGGCCAGTGCCTGCACGCCATCACCGGCTGTTTGCACCACAAAGCCGTTCATTTGCAGCGTGGATTTCACGCTCATCGTCATGGTGGCTGAATCATCGACGATCAAAATTGTTTTAGCCATTAAAAACTCCTTAAATTCTATTTGTTCGATACCAGCGCCGATTGCAGCCAGCGGGCCAGATCGGCATCGGCTGGCCAGGCGCTGACGGTGGTACCGGCTGCCAGCAGGACCTGGATATTGGCCGGGTGAATATGCGTGCAAGCCGACAAGTCAACCCTGGCGGCGGGTTTGGTTTGCAGCCACTCCAACAGTTTTTCAGCGTCTTCCACGCCCACCGTGCCACTGAGCAACGCCAGCTTTTTTTTGAATTCCATGGTCATCAAAACATCTCCTTGAGGTTAAGCACCATCAGCACTGATCCGTCACCCATCAGCGCCGATCCGGAATAGGTTTTCAAGTGCCCAAGCACACCACCCAGAGGTTTCAAAATGATGTCGGCAGTGCCATGAAATTCATCAACCAACAAGCCAACAGTCTCTTCACCCACACGCACCACCAGAGCCGCCATCTCATCATCATCATTGGACAGCTGCGGCGCGGCCAGGCCCAGTAACGAATTGAGTGACATCAAGGGCACGATGCGACCGCGCAGCACGGTGGCCTGACGCCGTTTGATGGTGCGCACATTGACGATCGGCACGCGCACGGTCTCCACCACCATATCCATCGGCACGCCAAACATCTGGCCGTCAGAGGCGATCGTCATCACATTGGTTACCGCCATCGACAGCGGCAAGGACAAACGCAGGCGTGTGCCCTGCCCTTTGACGCTCTCCAGCGCAATGCTGCCGTTCACCCGTTCCACCGCAGTGCGCACCACATCCATGCCGACCCCGCGGCCTGACAGATCGGAAACCACTTCAGCAGTGGAGAATCCGGCGGCAAAGACCAAGTTGACAGCTTCCTGGTCGCTGATGCGCTCCAGCATGGCCTCGTCGATCAGACCTTTTTGGTAGGCTTTTTTCTTGATGACCACCGGGTCAATGCCTTTGCCGTCGTCAATGATCTCGATGATGACTCGATCAGATTCCTGCTTAGCTATTATTTTTAGAGTGCCGATTGGCGGCTTGCCGGCCTCCAGCCGCACTTCAGGCATCTCAAGCCCGTGATCCAGACTATTGCGCACAATGTGAACCAACGGGTCACCCAGTGACTCAATAATGTTCTTGTCGGCAGCGGTCTCTTGGCCTTCAAGCACCAAGTTAACCTCTTTGCCGAGTTTGCGAGAGGTGTCGCGCACCAGGCGCGGAAAGCGTTGCATCACAAACGACACCGGCATCATGCGCACCTGCATGATGGCATCCTGCATTTCTTCAGAGATGCGGTTGATCACCGCGTATTGCGCCTTGATCTCCCGCGACAACTCGCGCACGCCAAACACGGTTTCGGCCCGGTTGGCAAGGTACGGAATTGCGTTTTTAGCCACCACCATTTCACCAATCAGGTTCATTAACCGGTCCACCTTGACCTGATCAACTTTGAGCGTTTTGGCGCTGTTGGCATCTTCTGCACGACGGTTCATGCGGCCAATCTGCTCGGGGGCATCAGCAGCTTCGCTGACATCCAAGGTAGCATTCGTTGCGGTGACAACAGGCGCGCTTGGCAGCGCGCTGGCAGGGGCACTTGGGGGCAAGCTTAAGTTTTCAGGCTCTCGCGTGTCGGGAAACGCCAGTGCCAACCAGTGCGCCAAGGGCGCTGCGCTGCCGCACTGCAAGGCCGCACTGGCCGCTGTAGTCAGCCCAGCTTCTTCGCCGGCACGGCCACTGGCACGCAGACATCCCGCCAATGAGGCCACCGCCGCCTTGATGCGCCCGGCCAGCCAGGCGGCATCGTCAGGCAACGCGAGAATTTCACGCTGCACCTCCAGCACATTGGCAATGGCCTGGGTGCGCGCGTCCAATGGTGCCTCGGGGCTAGTCATGGGCCGCACCACCGGGGCTGCTGTAGCGTATTTAGTTGCTTTTATTTTAGGAGCAGCCTGTGCTTTATCAATGGGCATTGCAGCCCAATCTGGCGGTGTCAGAGTACGCAGCGATTCGATCAGCAGGCGCACCGCTTGCAGATGCACCGACGGCGATTCCATGAGCGCCGCAATCCAGCGCAAATCCGAGGACAACCACAGCGCACTGCTGGAGAGCTCTAGCATGCTGCGCACCGCCCGGCCCAATCCCACCAGATCGTTACGATCCAGAAAACCCAGCGCATCGGCCACAAAATCTTCATAAACCGGGCCGCCGTTGGGGTCACCTTGCGGCAGCACCAGGGCCAGGGCAGCGACGTTCAGAATTTCGATCTGATCGGGCACATAGCGGTAATGCTGCTCAATATCCACTTTCGAGGTGCTCACCAGCAAATCAAAATCGAGCATGCAACGGTAGGCATCGAGCTCATTCAACGCCGGCCAGTCTGAGCGGGCGGCCATACCCCCCCACAACAAGCCAGGGGTCAGCTTAGCCTGATGCAGCGGGTCTTCACCCTGATAAAAGCACTCTTCAGTCGGCCGATACCGCACCCAGAACAAGGGCGCAGCCGTTTGCGCGGCACGCCAGGCAGCCAGCCGCACGACTTCCGGCACGCGCAGTAGCCAGGCACGATCCGGCGCAGCAGTCGGATTGACGCTGACTGCTTCAGGCCCTAGAGTCTGCTTGGAGAGCACAGGATCAGTTGCTTCGGAAGCCTCAGCGTCGGAGCCAATCAGGGCTCGCAATGAGCGCGCCAGCGCAGCCGCGTCACCGGCGACACTTCCCGGGGTAGGACGTTCAGCCTCAACGTCGTCGCACAGCATGCCCACGAAGTCCATGGCATCGAGCAGACAGTCGGCCAAACCTTGTGAATAGTGAACCCGCCCATTGCGCACGGCATCCATCAAGTCTTCCCCAGCATGCAACACTCGGGTCATCTCAGGAAACTCAAACAGCCCACTGTTGCCCTTCAAGGTATGCACCAGACGGAACAGTTGCGTCATCAGTTCCTGGTCATCCGGGGCGTTTTCGAGCGCCATCAGCTTCTCGCCAATGCCCTGAAGGGCTTCTCTGGATTCACTTAAAAACTGCTCCAGCAAGGCGTTCATGGGTTCAACTCCCCCAGCAGCAGGGCAATTGGCGCCAGCAGCTGCTCTGGCTGAATGGGTTTGACGATGTACAAGTTGGCACCGGCAGCATAGGCCCGCTGGCGGTCAGCGCCCGAGGCTTCGGTCGAAATCATGATGGCTGGCGCCTGCGCCATGTCCTGAAGACGCAGTTCCCGCAAAAAACCATAACCATCGAGCTTGGGCATATTCACGTCCACCAAGTACAAATCAAACTGGCTTTGCAGGGCTTTCTCAAGCGCTTCCATGCCGTTGATGGCCTCTTCAACCTCATAGCCCGCCTCTTGCAAAATGCTTCGGTGGTACATGCGTACCGTGGCAGCATCATCAATGATCAAAATCCGTTTCATTGTTTCTACTCCGTGGGCTTCTGATAAACGATGGCTTCCGGGAACTTGACCACCTTGTACAAAGATGAGATGCGGCTCATCGACTCGGAATGTCCAAGACAAATAAAGCCGCCCGGCTTGAGTGCATCAAAAAAAGTCTCCGCTGCTGTCTTGCGCGATAAATCATCAAAATAAATCAACAAATTGCGGCAAAACACCACATCAAAATTGCGGTAGGGCCGGGTGTCGGCAGGCTCTGACAAATTGACGCGGGTGAACTCCACCGCCCCACGCAAGTCGTCACACATCTGATGTCCATCACGGGAACTGCGAAAGTACTTTTGCAAATAAGGCAGGGGCATCTGCCCAACCGAGCGGTCTGAGTAAAACCCGCGTTTGGCCTGCTCCAGAATTTTGGTGTCAATGTCCGAGGCAATAATCTCCACGTCATAGTGATGAATGCCAGCCCATTTTTCAAGCAAATAAATGGCAATTGAATAAGGCTCTTCACCCGACGATGACGGTATCACCCAGATACGAATCGGCCCCTGGTCACGTTTACGTTCCACCAGATGCGGCAGGATCGAATTGACCAGGCACTTGAACTGGTATTCCTCGCGGAAAAAATAGGTCTCGTTGACCGTCATCAGGTTGGTCAGTACCTGCAATTCCTCACCCGTGGCTTGAAATCGCAACATTGTGAAATAACTTCTGAACAGGGCGTTGTTGGTCGCAGCCATGCGCTCAAGCAGCCGCTTGTCAACAAAGTAGCGCTTGGACTCCTCAAACTGAATACCGGTCTTACGGTAGAAAAACTCCCGGAACTTGTGGAAGTCTTCTTCGCTGATGCTGGGTAGAGCCATGGGACAGGTCAATCTTCCAGAATGCGTTTGATGGCCAGATCAGCTGCAAACTGGATGTAGGTTTGACCCGCAAAACGTGCTTTCAGGTGCCGCAGAGATTCCAGCGCGCCTTCGGAACCGACTTCACCGAGCAAGTCCACCGCTGTAGCGCAGACATTCACGTGAGGGTCACGCTCGATCACCTCGCGCAGCCACAGTTCGACATCAGGGTGCTTGAGGGACTCCAAAATGTTCACGGCAAAAATGCGCATATCGCTATTTGCATCAGCGAGCAAGTCGCGCATGATGGGGGCCACGGCATCGGGCAACAGTTTCATGGCCTCGATGGCTTCATTGCGCAAGGCGGCATCTTCACTGCGCATGCACTCCACCAGGCCCGTCACCGCCGTGCTGTCACCCAAGCGGGTCAAGGTGGTCAAAATGACTTCCCGCACTGAAGGCTCGACCTCGCTGCGCAGACAAGCAACCAGGGCCGCGGAGCTGCCGGGGCAATTCACCAGGTCTCGCGCTGCCCAGCGCCGGGTTGCCGAGCTGGGGTTACTCAGGTTTTTCTCCAAGCTCGCACAGTCGCGCTCCTGCTCGCGGGCGGGATTTGCAGAATCTGCAGAGCGCGAGGATTTGATCAATGCCATGGTGAGTGTCCTTATCCACGCAATGCCCAGGCCTTGACCTGTGCTGCCACTTTGTCCAGGGGCACCACCAAAGAGGCCCCGCCTTTTTCAATCAACACCGCCGGCATACCAAAAACGACCGCGGTTTCTTCAGATTCGGCAATGGTGCGGCCACCAGCTGTTTTGATGGCGGTAAAGCCATCGGCACCGTCATAACCCATGCCGGTCAGCATCACGCCCACCAGGTGATGCGGTTTGACGTGCTCCAGCGCACTGCGCGCCAATAGTTCCACAGACGGGTGCCACAAGTGCAGCGGCGATTCCGGCTTGGGCAAGACAGTGAGCACACTGCCACGGCGCGTCACTACCATGTCGGCTCCACCTTTGCCAATATAAATCGTACCGGTCTGCACCGGCATGGGCCGTGTCACCTCCACCACTTCAAGCTCGCACAGACTATTCAGGCGCGCTGCAAATGGGCCAGTAAAACTGCCCGGCATATGCTGCGCCACCAACACCGGCCACGGGAAATTGGCTGGCAGAACTGGCAGAACTTGCTCCAAAGCCCGTGGGCCACCGGTGGAAACGCCAATGATCAGCAACCCTTCGCTGAACGCACCCGGCGCAGTGGCTGCGCTGCGCTGAGCAGTTTCACGCTCCTGCTGAATGCGCTGGCGCAAACCCTGCACAGAGCCAGCGGGTTTGGCTGGTGTGCGGCTCTTACCCAGCTTTGCACGGGCGGCTGAGCGCACTTTGGCCAGCAAGTCCACCTTGACCTGATCGAGCGTGAGCGAAATCGTGCCTCCAGGCTTGGCCACGTAGTCCACCGCCCCCAGGTTCAGCGCCTCAAAGGTGGCCAATGCACATTTTTCAGTGAGTGACGAGACCATCACCACTGGCACTGGACGCTCGGCCATGATCAGCGACAAAGCGGTAATCCCATCCATCTCGGGCATGTTAATGTCCAGCGTCACCACGTCGGGCTGAAACAAGCGGTTTTCATCCACCGCTTCCTGCCCGTTTCGGGCCTGGCGGATTTCAAAATCGCCCTCAGCCTGAAACAACAGGGTGAGTTGGCGGCGCATCAGCGCCGAGTCGTCAACGACGAGCAGTTTGATCATGAAAATCACACCTGAGGCAACTCAGGCCGCCAACCCAACCATGCCAGATAACTCGCCCTCACCCAACAAATAGACCGGATCAATCAGTTGCAACATGCGTTTTTGCTTCTCCAGGTTGGCCATGCGGGCCAACAGGGTTGACTGCTCAGCCGACAGACTGGGCGCGGGCTCAATGGAATGGCGTGGCACCTTAAGCACTTCTGCCACGGCATCGACAATAAAGCCGGTACGCACACCGCGAATCAAAAACACCACAATGCGCTGACCGTCGTTGCGGGCAATGGTGTCAAGCCCCAGGCGTCGGCGCAAGTCCACCACCGGCAGCACGCTGCCACGCAGGTTAATGACACCCTCCACCGAAGTCGGTGCTTTGGGCACATGGGTCAGGGTTTGTGGCACGCGCACAATTTCCTGCACGCTGTCAATCGGCACCCCAAACTCTTCAGCGCCCAGACGGAACACCACCACTTGTTCGTCATCCGCAATCCCGTCAGAACCCGATTTAGCGTCAGTTGTTTTACCGGTATTTGCATTCACTGTGGTCAATGCCTCTTTTATCGCCGAGTGGCGGAACAAGTTTGCCGTTGAAATGATGGACACCAGCCGCTGGCCTTTGTCGAGGCGGCAAATGTCGGTAATGTCTGCCATGTCGCCGTCACGCGCCAGCATGCTGGGCATGGCTTCCACGTCACGCTTGGCTACCCGCAGCACTTCGTTGACGTTGTCCACCACTATACCCACTGAGGCCCCGCCAATGGCCACCACCACAATGCGGCTTTGTTCATTGGCATCTTGCTCACTCAAGCCAAACATGCGACGCAGTGCCACCAGGGGCAACAAACGGTTGCGCAGGGTCATGACCCCCAAAACATGCGACTGGGCATGTGGCACCTGCACGATTTGCTCTGGAATTTGCACAATTTCCTGCACATCTTCAATGGCAATGGCATATTCCTGAGCCGCCACATCGAAACTGACCAAGTGCAGTTCGGCGTCAATGGCACGCAACGACTCATCCCCGGCGCTCTTGCCCAGACCTTGCGCTGCCACTGTCCCCTGCTTGCTGCTGAGTGCCGCAATCTGCGCAAACTCCTGAGCGATGAGTTTCTCGAAATTGAGAATCATCACCATGGCGTGCCCGCCGATGTCTTTGATCAGGCCGGTCAGCAGTTCGGTATTCACCGTGCCCCGAATACCTTCAACACCTTCAATCTTGCTGGCATCCACACCGACCACGCTGGCCACCCGGTCCACCACAAAGCCCAAGGGTTGGCCCAGGTCAATCACCACCGCGCGCGAGGCATCATCGGAGTCACGCTCGACAAAGCCGAGCGCCCGGCGCAGCGACACAATCGGCAGCACTTTGCCACGCAGATTGGCCAAGCCGTTCAAGGTGGGTGGCGACAGTGGCACCCGCACCACGCTGGGCACACGGATGATTTCCTGCACCGGTGCCATTTCCACCGCGAAGACCTCGTCGCCCGCAATAAAGGTCACGTACTGACGCGTGTCAGATGCCTGGGCGACAACGCTGATGTCGTCAACCGCAGACGGTTCTACAGTTGTTTCACTGGTCATTTTGAGTGGCCCTCACTCAGGCGCTTTGCAGCTCGTCGGCCAGAGAAGATATTTCTTCGATTGCGCTGGCCAGTTCCTCTGCCCCTTGTGACTGTTGCTTGGCGGCGGCGGCAGCTTCGTCTGAGGCTTTGGCAGCCTCCTGTGCAGCAGCAGAAATTTGCTCCACGCCTCGCTTGACCTGTGCCACGGCTGCACCAATTTCGTTGGCCGCAGCCAAGATTTCACTGGCCCCTTTTTCGACATCCGCAATGTTGGTTTCAATCGTCACCAGGTTAATCGTCGTGGCCTTGGCTTTTTCAACTTCAGACAAGGCAGTGGCCACGATCTCGTCGAGGTCACGCCCCACAATGCCAATTTGGTCTTGCACCGCTTTGACCAGGTCCTTGATACGGTCGGCATTTTCTGCGGAGTCCTGCGCCAGATTGCGAATGTCGGTGGCAACCACAACAAAGCCTTTGCCAAATTCACCGGCTCGGGCAGCTTCAATCGAGCCATTGACGGCCAGCATATTAGTCTGAATCGAAACTGTGGTGATTGCATCGACGATTTTGTCAATTCGGCGTGACACCAACTCCAGCTCTTTGACCTGCTTGATACTGACCTTGCTGGCCTCCGCCGAAGCCAGCACATTGGTAATAAGTGAGTCTACAGAATTCTTGTTGGTGGCCAGCAATGTGCGGATAGCACCCACCTTTTCAGCGCTGGCGGTACCGCGTTGCATGGCCATCTGGGCACCACGCTCGATTTGGGTGATGGCCGCTGAGGACTCCTCGCAACCGGCCGACTGCACATCGGCACCCCGACGAATCTGGTCAATGGCGGTCATGATCTGCGAGCCCGAACGGCTGATCTCCTGCACCGCTGAAGACAACTCTTCGGCAGCAGATGCCACTTCTTCAGCGCTCTTGGCTACGTCAGTGGAGTTTTTCAGGTCCTCCGACAACTCTGATAAATGTTGGGCCGTTTGCTCACTGGTGGCCAGTGCCTGGGCTTGTTCCGCTACAGTTTTTGCAGCTTCTTCAGCTGCAGCAGACTGCTCTTGCGCGGCAGCGGCGATGTCTTCTGAGCCTTTCAAGGCTTGGCGCGATGCGGTTTGTGACTGCTGCGCGCCGACGGCGATTTCGCCCACGCCCTTGACGATTTCAATGGCATCGAGGCGAATCTGCTCAAGCTGCTGGGTGATGACCTTGCCGTTTTCAACTTCCACTTCAACGGTTTTGGCAGACTGGCCAATGCCGTCGGCAATCACTTTGACTTCTTGTTGAATTTGGCCCACCAAATCCTGAATTTGCTTGGCGCTTTTCTCAGACGTTTCAGCCAGGGTGCGGACCTCGTCGGCGACCACAGCAAAACCCTTGCCATGCTGACCGGCGCGGGCAGCTTCAATGGCGGCGTTCAGGGCCAGCAGATTGGTCTGATCGGCAATTCGCGCCACGGCTTTGACGATGTCACCAATGTTGGCGGCCTGCTTTTCCAGCTCAGCTACCATGCCGACTGATGCGGCCTGGCGCTGCGCCGAGATACCCACGTTGGTAATGGTAGCGGCCACATCGGCACTGGTGGTGGCGACCAGGGTTTGAGCTGCTTCAGCCTTGGTCCGAGAAAGATCCGCATTTTGCAATTGCCGGGCAATCGAGCCCTCGACCTGCTTGAAGGCCGCCAAAGATTCTTGTGCTGCACCCGAGGCTTCTTCGGCACCAGTAGCGATCTGGTCGGCGGCGCGTTTAAGTTCCTCAGCCGCCGAAGAAGCTTCGGCGATGCCCGAAGCCATCTGGCCAGTGGCCGCTGCAATACGCTCAGCCGCCTGCTGTTGTTTGGCCAGGGTACGGGCGCGTTTGCGCTGAACTTCGGCATCACGTGCAGCGCTGGCAGACGCACGTCCACCGGGCGCGTCTGCAACGGTGGAACTGGAATTGCTGCTGACAGATTTCTTGACAAGGGCCATGGGGTTCTCCAGAGTTAGTGGGTTGGCTTAAAAAAAGGGGAGATGGGAAACGATGAAAAGCAGAAAAACGGTCATTGCGCGACAGCGGCAGTCATTTTTTCGCGAACGATATCGAGCAGCATCTTGGGGCGAAATGGCTTCATCAGGTAGCCCTGCGCACCGAGCTGCAGGCAGGCCTCAATTTCGTCAGAGTCGTCTGAAGACGAGAGCACCACGATGGGAATGTTGCGCAAACGCGGGTCAGCCCTCATTTTCTGGCACACCTGCAAACCGTCCAGACCAGGCATTTTGAGGTCGAGCAAGATCAGGTCAGGGCAGCTGGCAAACGCCAGATCAAGACCACTTTGGCCGTCACTGGCTTCTAGCACGCGGAAACCGACAAATTCAAGTGTCATGCGAATCAACTGGCGAAAACTGTGGGTATCTTCGATTGTCAGAATCGTGCGTTTAACTGCTGAATTCATGGATGCAAGCCAATATCTAGTTTTAAAAGGCCAACCTGGAGTCCAAACTGCTTGCCTGTTTCGCCTGATCGAATGACTCTCAAGACAACTCATGCTACCGAGGAAGACTGCACTTGTCAGTAGTCCGATTCTGAAAATGGGTAGGACATTTCTCTGAAAAAATTTAGGATTTTTCCTATTTTTTGGTTTCCTGAGTTGTCGGATTTTTTCTAACTTTGACAACAACCACGCTTGAAAATGTGTTTAGACTTATAACCATGCGCACTATGACGATGGACGAAATGGCAGTACCCCTATGAACGCAATCCGATTGATCCTCTGTGATGATCACGACATGATCAGAACCGCATTGACCCGGGTGCTGGAGATGAACCACCGCTGCCAAGTGCTTGCCGCAGTGGCCAGCAGTGAGGAACTGCTCAAACTGATAAACCAGACGGCTATTGAATTTGATGTACTGCTGCTGGATCTGAACCTGGGTTCGGACAGACTGAGCGCCGGCATTGACCTCATCCAACAATTGATGACGCTAAAACCCGGTCTTCAGATCGTGGTGGTTTCGATGCACGACGACCCTGAAATCATCAGCAGCGCCATTCAGCGGGGCGCGCGCGGCTTTGTCTCCAAAGCCAGCTCTGTGGACATCTTGCACGAAGCCATTCGCCATGTCCATGAAGGTCGCCGCTTTCTCGACCCTGCTCTGGTTGCCCCAATCGCCGCCCGACGAGCCCTGCCGGTCAACAACGTATGGGATGCAGCAGCACTGACCCGGCGTGAACGTGAGGTCATGGTGATGCTGTGTGAAGGCCAGCGTGTCAGTGAAATTGCCACAGCATTGAACCTGAGCATCAAAACCATCAGCACCCACAAAGTGCGCCTAATGGAAAAACTCAACGTCAAAAACAAGGCCAGCCTGATCAAGTTGGGCATGCTATACAACCAGCCGCACAGCGTCCAGCCGGAGCTCGCGCCTCGATGACCTTTTAAGGCGCACTGCATGCCACCCATGCCCAAGCAGATCACTCCCCAAGATGCACTTTTACTTCGCCAGCGCGCTGAAGATGCGTTTAGAAAAAGGTCTGCATCTGCACTGCCGGCCCTGGATGGAGCAAATTCAACCGGTACAACCCAAACCGTACACGAACTGCAGGTGTATCAGATCGAACTGGAGATGCAAAACGAGGAACTCCGCCGAACCCAACAAGAACTCGAAGCGTCACGGGACAAGTATGCGGACTTATATGAGTTTGCTCCTTTGGGTTATTT
>CAIYNH010000282.1 GCA_903927495.1 uncultured beta proteobacterium | reverse complement strand
TGTAATGGCTTGGCAGCTTGCCAGCTTGGGGCATGCCGCGCTTCCATTTTCCTGCGGACAGGCGCGCCACCAGACTGTCGCCGACCACGCCGGATGCAATGTGGCCCAAGCTCAATCCGACCCGCGACAGGGTCGCGACCTTGCCAAAATTGTCAGCTGTCCACTGAGCAACTTTGCGTGAGTTTGAGCCCATGCCACGACCGCGCAGCAACCGGGTCAGGGCACCGGTGTCGATGCCAACCGGGCAGGCGGTAGAGCACAAACCACATCCGGCGCAGGTGTCCAGGCCAAAATAAGCAAAATCGGCCTCCACGTCGGCGGCGCTTTCGCCGGCTATTGCACGACGCGACAGTTCACGCCAACTGACGATGCGTTGGCGCGGTGACAGGGTAAGACGGTGCGACGGGCACAGGGGCTCACAAAATCCGCATTCAATGCAGCGGTCCACCAGTTCCTCGGCACGAGGCATGGGTTTGAGGTGTTTCAGATGTGCTTGTGGATCGTTGTTCAGAATCACGCCGGGGTTGAGCAGGTTCTGCGGATCGAACAGATACTTGATGCGTCGCATCAGGTCGGTAGCCTGCTTACCCCACTCTTTCTCGACAAAAGGGGCCATGTTGCGACCAGTGCCGTGTTCGGCCTTGAGGGAGCCGTCGTATTTGTCTACCACCAGCGTGCAAATGTCATCCATGAAGCCTGCATAGCGGTCAACCTCGGCCTGATCAGAGAAATCCTGCGTAAACACAAAGTGCAGGTTACCTTCCAGAGCATGGCCAAAAATGATGCCCTCGGTGTAACCATGCTGGCGCATCAGTGCTTGCAGGTCCAGTGTGGCAGAGGCCAGCGATTCAACCGGAAATGCCACATCTTCAATGATGACGGTGGTGCCGGTGCGGCGAATAGCACCAACCGAGGGGAAAGTGCCCTTGCGTACTTTCCAGTACATCTCGCAGGTGGCGGGATCAGTAGAAAATTTGGGAGTTTCAACAGTTGCTATGCCAATGATAGTGCCTAACGCTGCCTCGATAAGCACTTGTAGGGTTATTTCGGTTTGAGCGCGAACCTCGATCAGCAACGCTGCTGCTTCATTTCCCAGTGAACGGATGATGGACGGGAGTCCCGGCTTGTCTTGTACCGAGCGTAAAGCCGGTCGATCGAGCAACTCAACAGCTGACACTGGCTGTTGCTTCAACCGAATCACCGCTTGGCAGGCACTCTCAATACTTGGAAAAAATACCAGCGCACTGGCTTTGAAGGGGTCTTCCGCTACGGTGCGGTAGGTAATGCGAGAGATAAACCCCAATGTGCCTTCAGAGCCAATCATCAGGTGCGCCAGAATGTCAATGGGGTCTTCAAAATCGACCAATGCATTCAGGCTGTAACCGGTGGTGTTCTTGATTTTGTACTTGTGACGAATTCGAGCTGCTAGCGCCTCATCAGCACGGGTGACCTCGCCCAGGTACTGAAGTTCGTTCAGTAGGATGGCGTGGCTATGCCGAAAACGGTGAACGCTGAGGGGGTCTTCGGTGTCAAGCACCGTACCGTCGCCCAATACTACTCGCATTCCGAGCAGCGTGCGATAACTGTTTTGGGCGGTGCCACAGCACATGCCGGAGGCGTTGTTGGCAGCTATACCCCCAATTTTGCAGGCATTGATGGAGGCTGGATCGGGGCCAATTTTGCGTCCATGTGGTGCCAGCCGGTAATTCACCTCACCGCCAATAATGCCTGGACCCACCCGCACAGTCGTTGCATTTGGGCCAATCTCACAGGTGGCAAAACCTTCTCCAATCAGTGCCAGCACACTGTCCGTTACGGCCTGGCCTGACAGGCTGGTGCCCGCCGCACGAAACGTAAGCGCTCGGCACTGTGCGCGGGCCACCTGCAACAGTGCTTGTACTTCCTGTTCGGACTCGACCACGGCCACCACCTCGGGCGTGAGGCGGTAAAAGCTGGCATCGGTGCCATAGGCCAGACGGCGCAAGTTGTCGGTGATGACCTGCTTTTGGGGCAGGATGCGGGCCAAGGCCTCGGTCAGCGCACTCATGATTTATTGCCTTCCCAACACCTGTTACTTGGACGATCACAAGCCTGGATCATTGGTTGGTGTGGGTGCGTGGGCTGGTTGTTGGGCTGCATGGTTTAACTGATTCGTTGATTTGGTAAATTGGTATTACCAATCTGTGTAACTGTAATTACGAAGTTGAACTAAGTAAACAAGGGAAAACCCTGGAGTTGTTGAAAATATTTAACAACGATATGGAATATCATTCAATTGGTCTTACCAATTAATTTCCCATGAATCCACAACGTCCTACCGTTATCCGCCTGACCGACAGTGTTGCCAATGAACTCGAGAAGCGGATTCTTGAAGGCTCGCTCAAACCCGGTGATCGCTTGGCTTCGGAGCGTGCACTGGCGCTTGATCTAGGGGTGTCGCGCCCATCGCTGCGCGAGGCGATTCAAAAGCTGGTCTCCAAGGGTCTGTTAAGCACCCGCCATGGCGGTGGCACTTACGTGACAGATCGACTGGAAGCGCATTTTGTTGACCCTTGGCAAGACATGCTCAAGGATCATCCCTTGCTGCATCGGGATTTGCTTGAATTTAGGCAAATGCTCGAAAGTCAGGCCGCCTCATTGGCGGCGGATCGAGCCACTGATATTGACATTAGTCGTTTGGACTTGGTTCATTCAACGCTGGAAGCAGTCTATGCCAGCGACGATCTGGCAACTTGCATTGATGCCGACGTAGCGTTTCATCAGGCTATTGCCGAAGCTTCTCACAATGTTTTGATAGGGCACTTGACTGCCAGTTTGATGAAGGTGATCCATGGGCACGTTGCCAATAATCTGGAGCATTTGCATGCCAGGCCGCAGCGCTGGGAGCAGTTGCAGTCCCAGCACCGTGCCATTTGGCAAGCCATTCGCCAGCACCAACCGCAGGCTGCGGCTCAGGCCGCTAGCGATCACATTGAGTTTGTTCGTCAAAGCATAGAAGACAAGGCCATCGACGAGGAGCGCCGACAAAGTGCCTTGCGGCGCATGTGAGAAATGGGAGATTGATTAGGGTTGATTCATCAAACCCGGCCAAAGGCGTAGCCGCTGGCAACTTCAATGCCTTCAATTTTTTCAACCAGTCGCAGCAGGGGCTTGAGCTCGCGGTAGCGCTCGCAGGTGGCGCGAATGTAGGTGATAAAGCGCGGCGCGTCGGCCAAGTATTGCGGTTTACCGTCGCGCAGTGTCAGACGGGCAAAGATGCCGGCCACTTTCAGGTGGCGCTGCAGG
>CAIYNH010000281.1 GCA_903927495.1 uncultured beta proteobacterium | reverse complement strand
TTGGTTCCTGAAAGGCTGTGGGAGAACCAAACTCATTGATGTCGGCCCCGCCTGAAAATGCCTTGCCTGCGCCGGTAATCACAATGGCTTTAACGGCTGCATCAGCCTGCGCACGTGCCAGACCATCCGTAATCGCCCGACGAGTCACAAGCCCCATGCCATTGACAGGCGGGTTGTTCAGCGTGATCACGGCAACATTGTCCTGCACAGCGTATTCAGCGGTCATGGTGGATTCCTTTAAAAATAGAACGATCGTTCTATTGATTGTAGAAAACTAATCCACTTCACCCCCCTCGGGGTAAGCCCTTGGTTTGTCGCAATAGGGACAACGCATTCCATCCCTAAATCAGTTGCGCAAGTGCCTGTGGGCTGACAGCTTGAAGCACATCGGACTGGGTAATACCTTCAGACACCTTGCGATGAGTGGTTTAATTCTTGTGTCGAATCTGCTCTGCCTTGAAGTGGACTTTGGCCTTTCGCCGTTCGCAACCGCCACCGCCGCAGTGATTTTGGGGTCGGATCCCGATTCGGCACTGCTGGTGCTTGAGTGAGTCAGCGGTGTCACCCCGAGTCGGGCTCAGACCCCAATATCACGGATACCTTCAGACACCTTGCGATGAGTGGTTTGATTCTTGTGTCGAATCTGCTCTGCCTTGAAGTGGACTTTGCGTTTCGCTTTCCGGAACCGCCACCGCCGCAGTGATTTTGGGGTCGGATCCCGATTCGGCACCGCTGGTGCTTGAGTGAGTCAGCGGTGTCACCCCGAGTCGGGCTCAGACCCCAATATCACGGATATAGTTCCCAAGTTGCTATTATTTCAATAGTTCCTTGTGCATGACCTGTAAGCTTTCAGAGCCCATTTTGTTCTGAATTCGGCGCTGCCGAAATGCCGCCGGTTGCTGGCGATGGCCTGCAGAATTGAAGTCACGACCTGCTGGCCTAAACTGGTGACGGTGGCTTGTGGGTTCTGCGTTGTGGTTTTTTGGCACTTGCCCTCTCCCGCCCCGCCGGGCGGGAGCCTCGCCGGCAGATAAATCAGTGCAATCTTCAACAGCATCCTCGAGTACGTTGCCAGTCAATTTCCGTATTCAGATTCAGATTCGCATGGCCAGGGCAGATTTAGCAGGCGCTGGCCATGTCTTCGGCGGTAAATTCACCTTCTTCCAGCGCCGGGTCATAAAACGCGCCAAACAATTCCTGATCGCTTGGGCGATCTTCCTTGATTGGCACCGACACCCAGGTGGTGTTCATGTAGTGCTTGAGGCTGACGTTCTCAGAGATCACATTGCCACCCCAGGTACCACAGCCCAGGCTTGATGTCATGCGCATGCCGTTGTTCAAGGCACCTGCGTTGGCTTTGGATTGTGGCTGGCGCACCATCATGCGACTGACCGGTGCGGCCATCGCGAGTTGGTGAATGTGATCCTGATTAAAGGAGTAGATGCCGCAGGAGTGGCCCTTGCCACCGACGTTGTAGATGCCGCGCATCATCGTCAAAGCTTCATCAAATGTGCCGTACTTGTAAACCGCCAACAGCGTGGTGAGCTTTTCGCCGGAGAACGGATGACCCTTGCCAATGCGGTCACCCCTGACAATGATGAATTTGCGATCCGCAGGAATCGTGAAACCAGCCGCCTCGGCCAGTTTTTGCGGGGCAATGGCCACGGTGTCGGCCAGGCGGTGCAATTCTTCGTCCCACATGGCATTGCGCAGAGCAGCTTTCTCGGTATCGTTGGCCAAGTAGCCTCCTTCTACTTGCAACTGAGCCAGCAGCGCATCAAAAATACTTTCCTGAATGATCAGGTTGCCATCCGCCGAGCAGCCCGAGCCGAAGTCGGAGGTTTTGCTCAAACGGGTGTTCATGGCCGCTTCGGCAATGTTGGCGGTCTCGTCAATCACCATGGTGGAGTTGCCAGCGCCCACGCCATAAGCGGGAGTGCCCGAACTATAAGCAGCGCGCACCATCGGCTGACCTCCGGTTGCGATCACCAGGTCAGCTTCGGCCATCAAGGCTTGCGACATCGGGATGTTCACCCGGGTCAGGCATTGCAGCAAATCTGCCGGTGCGCCTTCTTTTTCCAGCGCTTCGCGCATCAGGCGAACCGTCTCGAAGCTGGTCTTTTTGGCGCGGGGGTGGGGCGAGAAGATAACCGCGTCACGCGCCTTGATGCCATAAATCGCGTTGCCTGCGGGGGTCAGATCAGGGTTGGTGGTTGGCACGATACAGGCCACCACGCCGGCGGGTTTGCCGTATTTGACGATGCCTTTTTCAGGGATTTCTTCAATAATGCCGACGCTCTTTTGCCGCAGTGCGTCACGCAGAATGCCGCGAATTTTCAT
>CAIYNH010000280.1 GCA_903927495.1 uncultured beta proteobacterium | reverse complement strand
TAAGGCCCGCGAGGCCTTGGCCACCGCCGAGAAGCTGGCCCCAGGCTTGCCCTTTGCCAAACCTGACAGCGTACAAGCCTTGCGGGCACAGTTGCTGACCAAAAAGGCCGTGACCGCACCGCCCGGACCGGCTGCACATCCTGTCGCACCAACCCATAAAGCGGTGCCAATGGCAGCAGAGTCGTCTTCGACATCGTCGTCTTCATGGTTGCTGCCGTTGTTGCTGGCAGGTGGTGTGATTGGCATGGGCTACTTCCTATTCCGTAAAAAAGTCCCGGCACCCTTGCCACAACAAGCTGTGTTTACCAATCAGGCCGGCCTGGCTGGTCCACAATCCTTTGGTGCCGGCGCGCCTGCGGGATATGGCATGGGTGGCGGAGGCGGTGGCGGTGGTGGTTTCATGCAACAGCCTTATGGTCAACCCGCAGGCAGCGGCCTGGGTGGTCGCATCATGGGCGGTGTGGCAACCGGACTCGCCGTAGGTGCCGGGGTCATGGCAGCCCAGGCGATTGGCCGCAACCTGATGGGCGAACACAATCCGGCACCAGCTGCGGGTGCCGCCGACAATCTTGCCAATAACAATTATCAGGCTCTTGATGCCAACCCCGACATGGGCGGGCAGAACTTTGGCATCAGCGACACCAGTTCCTGGGACGATGGTGGCGGCGTTGACGTTGGCGGTGCCGGCGAATGGGATAATTGATTTATTTCTTCAGCCCAGCCAGCCAGCCAAAGTTGCCAGGGGGACACGGATAAAATCGCGCTCCGACATCCCCCCACTTGAACGCGCTCTCGCGACACATCCATGACCAGCATCGGTACCCCACTGTCTCCCAACGCCACCAAAGTCATGTTGCTGGGCAGCGGCGAACTTGGCAAGGAAGTGATTATTGCCCTGCAACGCCTGGGTGTGGAAACCGTAGCAGTGGATCGATACGACAACGCCCCCGGCCAGCAAGTAGCGCACCATGCGCGCACCATCACCATGAGTGATCCGGCCCAGCTTAAAGCGCTGATCGAGACTGAAAAACCTGACCTGGTGGTGCCCGAGATAGAAGCCATCGCCACCGCCATGCTGGAAAAATTTGAAGCAGCAGGCACGGTGCGCGTGATCCCCACGGCTCGGGCAGCCCGCCTGACGATGGACCGCGAAGGAATTCGCCGCCTGGCAGCAGAGACGCTGAGCCTGCCCACCAGCCCTTACCAGTTTTGTGACTCATTGGCTGAGTTGCAGACGGCGATTGAGGCTGGCATCGGCTACCCCTGCATTGTCAAGCCGGTGATGAGCAGCTCCGGCAAAGGACAAAGCAAAATCAGCAGCCTGGCCGACGTACAAAAGGCCTGGGATTACGCCATGGCCGGTGGCCGCGTCAGCCACGGCCGGGTGATTGTTGAAGGCTTCATTGACTTTGACTACGAAATCACGCTGCTGACGGTGCGCGCCCGCGCTGCTGATGGCCAGATCGAAACCCATTTTTGCGAACCTGTGGGCCACATCCAGGTCAACGGTGACTACGTGGAAAGCTGGCAGCCCCACCCCATGAGCCCGTTGGCACTGGAAAAATCTCGCCAGATCGCCAAAACAGTCACGGACAACCTGGGTTTAGGTCGCGATGGTGAGCCCTCTGGCCTGGGACTGTTTGGCGTGGAACTGTTCGTCAAGGGTGATCTGGTCTGGTTCAGCGAGGTCAGCCCGCGCCCACACGATACCGGTTTGGTGACACTCGCCACCCAGGTACAGAGTGAATTTGAATTGCATGCCCGCGCCATTCTTGGCCTTCCGGTCAACACCACGCTGCGCAGCCCCGGTGCCAGCGCGGTAATTTACGGCGGCATCGAGGCCCATGGAATCATTTTTGACGGGGTGGATGAAGCCCTACGCATTCCAAATACTGACATTCGCCTGTTTGGGAAACCCGAGAGCT
>CAIYNH010000279.1 GCA_903927495.1 uncultured beta proteobacterium | reverse complement strand
TCTCAAACTTCTCAAACTTCTCAAACTTCTCAAAGTTAGCATGGTAGATTGGTCTGGCACATAGCGCTCGACCGGAAACCCCAATTCCCCTATAGGCGGAGCCAGTATTTTGAAACGAAGATTTTCCAGAGCAGCCATTTTTTGCTCGCTTTTGGCAAATTTTTCTATTTCTAGCGGGCTTTTGACCAAATCTTCGTTTCGTCGACACTCCGAATTTTCTCCAAGAAATAGAACAGGTAATCCCTCTGCTTTGCCGGGCGCGTTGCCAGTGGCTCAATCGGGTGGGTAGCGCTATCACCCAATGGGGCTAGATAAAATGATTTTGAAGTCGAATTTCAGCGTCAAACCGGTTCAGGCTCCGCCATCCAGGTCAGTACGGGCAGGGTTCCGGGTAATATCGGTGCGACTGTCACTGGGAAATGCTGCCAGGCAAAAGATTGTCCCTCGCGCATCTGCAGGTGACCCTGCCAGTCCAGAACTTTGCAAAAATGCAGCCGCACCAAGGCGTGTGGATAATCCACCAGTTCGGTCTTCCAGGGCAGGATCTGACCGGTTTGGATGCCCAACTCTTCATGCAGTTCACGCGCCAAGGCTTGTTGCACTGTTTCACCCGGCTCAAATTTTCCGCCAGGAAATTCCCAATAGCCTGCGTAAACCTTGCCCTGCGGTCTTGTGGTAAGCAGAAATTCGCCGTTGGGTCGAATCAGTACCCCCACCGCCACATCCTGAGTGGCGCGATCCGGACCACCCTGCCGAGGTAAATCGGCATCAGCCACCAACAAGCCAGTCTGCCTTACCTTCGTCATGGGCTGGCAGCGTGTTGACCGGCGTAGTCACGGGCGAACTGGTAAGCCACCCGACCACTGCGGGAGCCACGCTCCAAGGCCCAGATCAGCGCTTGGGCGCGTGCTGCTTCAATGGCTGCAAACGACACCCCCATAGAATCAAGCCACTGGGCCACGATGGTCAGGTACTCATCTTGTGAAAACGGGTAAAAGCTGACCCACAGGCCAAAGCGCTCAGACAATGATATTTTTTCTTCTACCCCTTCACTTGGATGCACTTCGCCATCGTCGGTATGGGTGTAGGTGAGGTTTTCCTTCATGTACTCGGGCAGCAAGTGGCGCCGGTTGCTGGTTGCATAAATCAGCACATTGGCAGTCGTTGCCGCCACTGACCCGTCCAGCGTCGATTTCAGTGCTTTATAACCTGGTTCACCATCTTCAAAGCTCAGATCATCACAAAAGACGATGAATTTTTCAGGCCGATCCGAAACCAAATCAACGATATCAGGTAAATCCGTCAAATGGGCCTTATCAACCTCGATCAGGCGCAAGCCCTGCCGGGCGTACTCGTTCAGGCAAGCGCGAATGAGCGATGATTTGCCGGTGCCACGCGCACCCGTCAGCAGGACGTTGTTGGCGGGCAGTCCATGCACAAATTGCAAGGTATTACGCTGGATTTTTTCTTTTTGGGGCTCAATTTCTTTCAAATCGATCAGACGCATCGCGCCAATGTGGCGCACCGGCTCGAGCACACCGTGACCAGTGCTGCGTTTGCGGTAGCGGTAGGCAAATGAGGCCCGCCAGTCAGGTGCCGACAAGGTTTGCGGTAACACAGATTCAATGCGGGTGATGAGCTGCTCTGCGCGCTGCATCAAGTGTTCAAACTGAG
>CAIYNH010000278.1 GCA_903927495.1 uncultured beta proteobacterium | reverse complement strand
TTCTGACACAGACAAAATCCGCAGCAGTTGTGAACCCAGCACAATGCGCTGAGCCAGACCCGGCGCAAGGTCTGCAACCAGCACTTTGTCACCTGTGTCACTCGTGCGCAACGTCACCCCAAGCCATGGCTGCTGCAACAAATACCATGCTGCCAGCCAGGCTGTTAAAAGACAAGTCACACCCAGCCAAAGCATGGCCAAAGTAGGCCGTGTGTAAACCATCCGCATGTTCGGCCCTTTATTCATTGGTGGTTGCACTGTACCAGTTAGATTTTTTTTGACCACCCCCGAGAACGCGGGATACCAATTTGCTCCAAGCCGCCCTACGATTAATTGAACCAATATTTATGGAGTCCTTATGCATTCAATGATTCATGCAGTTCTGACTAAAGCGAAAGCTGGCGGCATTGCTCTGACAGCTGCGGCTGCAATTGCCTTGACCGGGTGTGGCGGTAGTGACACTGCCACAACGGTCACAGGCCAGTTTGTAGATGCCACAGTGGTTGGGCTGGGCTACAAGTGCGGTGCAGCAACAACTTTGACTGGCACCACCGATGCAAGCGGCCAGTTCACCTGTAAAACGGGTGAGTCCGTCGGGTTTTATGTGGGCGGCATCAAGCTGGGATCGGTCACTTCTGCCCAAGCGATGGTGACACCTCTAGATTTAGTCGGTGCAGGTGCCACCCCCAGCGATCCCACAGTCAACAATATTGTGCGTTTCCTGATGTCCATCAGCAGCACCGACCCCACCATCGTGAACGGGAAGATCACGATTGATGCGGCCGTGTTGACGGCTGCGGCTGCCAAAACGATTGACTTCAGCAAAGTGCTGGCGAACGATCTTGACACGGTGATCAATGCAGTAAAACCTGCAGGAGCCAACGTGGCCACCAGTGCTCAAGCGGCAACACATATGTCAAAAAGCATGTTCGGGCTATTTGCCGGGTCGTTTTCAGGAAGTTTCAGTGGCAGCTTGAGCGGCACATGGACCCTCACGATTGACAGCCAAGGTGGCGTCATCGGAACAGCAACTGATAACAGCAATGCAACTTTTCCTGTATCGGGCAACATGGCCACCGCTATGGGGACGGGCTCAACCTACGCATTTACAGGCACGGGTGGTGGAACACCCTGGGTTGGCACCTTGAACCTGCTCACCCGCCAATTTAGCGGTACTTGGAATGATGGCGCAGGTGCAAAAGGCACATTCACTGGCAAGGCCGCAGCGGCAGCGGCACCCGCCCCGGCAGTCAATTCCACCCTGTCCGTCAGCGGATTTACACCAGCTACAGGTGCTGCTGGTGGCTCAATCACCATCACCGGCGCGAACCTCACTGCAGTCACACAGGTGCTGTTTACCGGCCCGTCACCTAGCACCGCTTTTGTAGAAGGTGCTGCGACAGCAAAAACGGCATCCGGCATCACAGCAACGGTTCCAGCAACTCTTGTTGCTGGCAGTTATACCGTCACGGTGATTCATCCAGGAGGTGAGGTCACGGCAGGCACATTTACCGTCTCTGGGGCTGCAGGTAGCGGGGCCGGTGCCTCTGGTGGAAGTTCTGCAGGTGGTGCCGGCGGCATTGGCTGGTCATCCGCCCATGTACCTGTTTGCAATGGCGTAATGGCAGCACCCAACACCAACGGTGCTCTTGCATTGAGCTGGCCTGCAGTCAACACCGCCACCAACTACCAACTTATTTCGACGCAAGACGATGGCGTTACGGTGGATCCACGCAGTTCCTCATCACTTGTGTTTGATACCATAGGCACACTGAATACGACGGCCACTGCATTAACCGACAACGTCTCAACCACCGCTGGCATGGTGTACAAATACACCGTACAGGCCCGCAACGGAACGACCTTTTTATGTGGGTTCCCGCAGGTGACGGTGGCGGTTGGCACACTCCCGATCACGACTTTCACACAGCAGACGTTTACCGCACCAAGGGGGGGAAATTTCAATAATGCCTGGCCCAGCGCGGCAACGGTTGGCACGACCAGCGCATTCTTGATTGATGATGGCGTGTTGGTCTCGACCGGGGGCAGTACTTGGACAAAAAATGTGCCGAGTTCGGGTGCAGTGGGTAATAGCGACAAGCTGGCGGCATCAGCAACGACGTTTTTGATTGCAGAAGGCAACATCGTCGGTGGCACATCAGGCATTAACACCTTGCGCTCCACCGATGCTGTGACGTGGACGGCCGGACCTTCAATTCCGCGGCCCACGGGTGCCTCACTGGGCAGCGCCAGTGTTGCAGCGTTGACCTATACCAATGGCAAGTTCTATTTGGCCATGGTGTACAACACGACTGCTGCGGCCCAAGTCATGGCACTGTTCTCATCGGTGGACGACGGGGCGACATGGACCGCGCTCAACCCTCTTTTGTCGGGGCCGAAATACGACTATGGTTATCCCGTCTTGATCGTCGGCAACAGCACAACCCTCTTTTTACATACTGGCGGTGCCTATCGAGGACTGTACAAGTCAACCAATAACGGCGCAACGTGGGCGGTTGTGAGCACCCTGGATGGGTTGCCTCCTGTGACCACTTACACCAATGAAACCCGTGTGACCAGCTATGTGAATAACATGTTTGAAGGCGAGCAAGTCATCGCAGCGGGCAATAACAGCTCGGCCATTGTTCGCTTCTACTCGGCCGATGGCATCACCTGGACGCGGGCCTCGGGCAATGGCGCTGTGGTGATCGACTCAACGCTGCGCTCATGCAGCACCACGGGCACCTATTTCGATCCGGCGATGGTAGCGACTGCCAATGGGCAACTGTATACCGCTTGTTCAAAAGGGGTGGTGTCATCCACGGATGGCATCAACTGGGCTTACCTCTCGCGCAGCGTGCCTGCCAACTTCACGCCCATGGCCATCACGGTGAATGGCTCTGGTACCAGCGCCAGGACCGTGCTTTTTGGCAGGATCAATAATTCCGTAGGCACTACGACAGGGTTCAACCTGATTTCTGTGCCTTGATGTAACTGTCAGAATGGATCAAGGTCGTCCGCCATGTGCGGCCGACCTCGTTTCATTGAATGTGAATACCATCACGCGTTCTGTCTTTGCTATATAAAAAGTAGCTTTTCACGCAATATCCACGGGACCTAAAGGTCTAAATAGCAATGAAAAAACATGTAACCACACCACTTTTCCGCACATGGAT
>CAIYNH010000277.1 GCA_903927495.1 uncultured beta proteobacterium | reverse complement strand
GAGGCACACTCTTTCCCTACACGACGCTCTCCGATCTAGCCCGAGGTATTGATCGGCGAGATGCTGCCAAAAATGTCACTGGCGCAATTGCAACTTGCACTCGATGCCAAAGAAATAATCTTTGCCCGTGTCACTGCGGAGCAAAAAATGCTGATCGTGCAAGCCCTACAGCGCAAGGGTGAGATCGTGGCCGTGACGGGTGATGGGGTCAACGATGCGCCAGCGCTCAAGGCCGCCAACATCGGCATTGCCATGGGGCTGTCGGGCACTGATGTCGCCAAGGAGGCGGCAGACATCATCTTGCTCGATGACAACTTTGCCAGCATCGTCAGCGCCATCGAAGAGGGCCGCGCGGTGTTCGAGAATCTGCGCAAATTTCTGACCTATATTTTGTCGTCCAACGTGCCTGAGTTAGTGCCCTACCTTGCTTTCATGCTGTTTCGCATTCCCCTACCTCTGACCGTGATCCAGATACTGGCGGTTGATCTGGGCACCGACATGCTGCCCGCATTGGCTTTAGGTGCAGAAGCACCCAACCCTGGTCTGATGCTGCAAGCCCCTCGCCCACGCAACGAGCGCCTGCTCTCGTGGGGCTTGCTGGTGCGCGCCTACCTGTGGTTGGGCGTGCTCGAAGCCAGTATCGCCATGACCGCTTTTTACTTTGTGCTGGGTGACACGGGTTGGCGCTACGGCGAACTGCTCCCTTCGAATAATCCAGGTTATTTGCAGGCGACGACGGCCTGTTTTGCCGGTATCGTGATGGCACAGATGATCAATGTATTTTTGTGTCGCCACCCACAGCAATCGGCGCTGCGCTTTGGCGCTTTCAGCAACCCCCTGCTGCTGGCTGGTTTGGCGCTGGAGTTGGCGCTCATGCTGCTGATGATCTACACCCCTTTGGGCAACTCACTGTTTGGCACGGCACCCTTGCCTTTGGCCGTCTGGCTGCTCTTGCTACCGCTGGCGCTGCTGATGGGGCTGCTTGACGAGGGCCGCAAAGCCTGGTTGCGCCGCATTGACCGACCTGCTGTTGCTGACAATGAAGCCGTCTATTCCATCTAAAAATCGGTTTTGAAACAGTATCGTCAGCAAAAACACCTTGAAAATCGAAACAATCGCCATCGATTTTCAAGGTGTTAATATTCCGCCATGATTGACAGAAGCCAAGTGTTTGCCCCGTATATGGTAATTGGTGGCAAGCAATGCTTCACCTTGAGCGCAAACCATGGCGGCAACCATGCGGTCGTCATTGAAGCCATTCCAACGAATGTTTTAACCCGTATGCGCGCCGATTGGAACTAGTCCATGAAAACAACAACCGACGCTGTCAGCCCCAAAAATCCATTTATTGGCCTGTACCTCATCATACTGGTGCTGCTGGTGCTGCCTTTTGTGTTGCCCAACAGTTTTTACATGGATCTGGTCATTCGCATGGCGATCAATGCGGTGATCGTGCTCAGCCTGAATTTGTTGATTGGCTTTGCCGGACAGATCAGCCTGGGGCATGCCGGGTTTTTGGGCATTGGTGCCTACGCTTCAGCGGTGTTGCCGACCCACCTGGGATGGCATCCGTTACTGGCCATGGGTGCCGGTGGGCTCGCTGCGGGTTTGCTAGCGGCGGTGCTGGCGCGTCCCATATTTAAACTCAAAGGGCATTACCTAGCCATGGCCACGCTGGGTCTGGGCATCATTATCAACATTGTGGTGCGCAACGAGGCCGCCTGGACTGGAGGCCCGGACGGCATGCCGGTGCCGGCCCTGACGCTGCTGGGCCATGAATTATCGGGCGACAAGCTCTGGTATTGGGGGGTTGCGCTGCTGCTCTCAGTGGGCATCTGGGCTTCGCTGAATTTGATCGATTCGCCTTTCGGCCGTGCCTTGCGGGCCTTGCACGGGTCCGAAGTGGCTTCCCGGGTGGTTGGCGTTGACGTGGTGCGCTACAAAGTTTCGATCTTTGTGTTGTCAGCGGTGATTGCCAGTGTGATGGGCAGCGTCACCGCGCATTACGTGGGATTTGTCACCCCCAATCTGGCAGATTTTTTTCATTCACTGGAACTGGTCACGATGGTGGTGATTGGCGGCATGGCCTCCGTTTATGGTTCGGTGGTTGGTGCCGTCTTGCTCACCGCCTTGCCGCAGGCGCTGACTTCCTTTGAAGGCTGGGAAACAGTCGCTTTTGGCAGCATTTTGATGCTGTGCATGATCTTTCTGCCCAAAGGCCTGGTGCCGACTCTGGCAGCCAAATTTGACAGGGGGCAATAGCCGTGGCCCTGCTTGAGGTTCAACAGTTGTCGATCCACTTCGGTGGTGTCAAGGCGGTGCAAAACGTCAGCTTTCAAATCGACTCCGGTATTGTCTATGCCGTCATTGGCCCGAATGGCGCAGGCAAAACCACATTGTTCAATTTGATCACCGGCATTTACACGCCAACCAGTGGCGAAATTCGACTTAATGGTGAATCCATTGGCGGGAAAACTCCCGACCAACTGGCGCAACGCGGTGTTGCCCGGACCTTTCAAAATCTGCAAATCTGCATGAACATGACAGCCGTAGAAAACGTGATGGTGGGCGCACACTTGCGCTTGGATCGAAATTTGTTCAAGGCGGCACTGCGTTGGCCTTCCATTCGGCATCGTGATCGTGAACTTCGCCTTGAAGCAGCAGAGTTAATGCGTTTTGTTGGTTTGCAAGACTATGTGCAAAGCCGCGCTGATGCCATGCCTTACGGCGCGCTCAAGCGCCTGGAGATTGCCCGCGCCCTGGCCATGAAGCCGCGCCTGAGTTTTCTGGACGAGCCTGCCGCCGGTCTCAACACCAAAGAAACCATGGACGTGGATGCGCTGGTGCGCAAGGTGGCAGATTCGGGTGTCACCGTGGTACTCGTGGAGCACGACATGAAGATGGTCATGAACTTGTCCGACCGGATTTTGGTGCTCGACTATGGCAAGAAATTGACCGAGGGCACAGCTGAGGAGGTGCGCCGCAACCCCGATGTGATTGCCGCCTATCTCGGTGCCCACGCCTGAAAGGGATGATTCATGGACGCACTGCGCATCATCAGCGAAGACCACAACAACTTGTGGCGTCTGGCTACAACGGTTGACCAATTGGCCAATGAGATCGAGGGAGGTGCCTCGTTGGAGGGGGATTTTTTTGATTTGGTGCTGGTCTATATGGCTCAGTTTTCCCAGCGTTCGCACCACCCCAAAGAAGATGACTACCTGTTCCCAATTTTGCGGCAACGCAGCACCGACGCGGCCACCACGCTGAACGCCTTGCAGGCTGATCACCGTGGTGATCCGGCCAAACTACAGGCTTTGCGAGCAAGCGTGGTCGCAACTGTTGCTGGCACCTTGTCAGTTGCCAGTCTGGCCAGTCAACTGCGCAGTTACACAGCCCACCTGAAAACACACATCTTGCTAGAGGAGCAGAAGTTATTGCCGCTGGCCCGCAAAGTTCTTCTCAAGGAAGACTGGACGGATATCAACCGTGTTTTTCACGATGCCAGTCATCCGCTCTTTGGCGAACAACAACAGGCCGAGTTTCGGGAGTTGTACCACCGCATTGTCAGTACCGCGCCGGAAACGCTGGGGCTTGGAAGCAAGAGCGTTGGCCATTTGTTCGCTGGCCCGACACCCAGCACG
>CAIYNH010000276.1 GCA_903927495.1 uncultured beta proteobacterium | reverse complement strand
GGATTTCATGGCCTCCAATGCGGCTGTTCCGTACGGCGCTAGCTTAGGATTGGCGATAGCGATATGTTCAAAGTTACCCTTTTTGAGAACCGAACCTGTGCCATCGACCACCCCGGTTTTGGCTGACCACAGCACCAATTTACCGACGGCGTACGTGAACTGGCTACCGACCACGGCGGCGCTTTCATTGATGAGTTTGGCCGGTGTTTCAGCATCTGCTGCCAACAGGATTTCAAAGGGTGCAGCGTTTTTGATCTGGGCGTAAAACTTGCCTGTAGCACCGAAGGATGGAAGCACCTTGTGACCGGTATCTTTCTCGAATTCGACGGCGATTTGCCTCAGGGGTGCGGTGAAGTTGGCGGCCACCGCCACCGAAATTGAGTCGGCGTGCGTCGTCGTGGCAGCCGCCATCAAGGTCACCTGGAAAATGCAAGAAAACCAGAAAGGTTGCATAAAGGCTTCCAATAAATAAGCACAACATTGATCCGGTACATCGATTGCCGGCAGAAATACGTTCAGCGTTTGCGGAAATTAGCAGAATCGACACCGGTTTGGCCGGTTTGATGTCCACACCGTAAATTAAGCACCATCCTGATGTTGTGGCAAACCGAACAAATGCCATTGTCGTTATACACACTGGTAAAAAGCGCGCCTGACATCTGAAATTCGGGTTGTGCGTGGAAAAGCCGCTGGCTCAGCCTGGTTTGTTTGATCGCAGTTATTCCATTTCCATATCAATCCGACACTTTGTTGCTTCGCCTTGCCGTGCATTAGCACTGTCTGCGGCTTCGCGCCTAGTGTCGTATCGATCTGGAAACGGAATTACCTGAAGCAATGTCTGAAATGAATGATTGCAATCCGTGACGCCACTTTACCCAGTGGCTAAACCAGCACCCGGTTTGTCCGGGGTCAAACAGTCCATGGGACAATTCGGTTATGTACCTACTATTTGAAGAAACCGGAAAAATTCTGGCCGGCCGTGTCTTGTCTGAGGCTGATACCTCGGTCCAGGTGGAGCTCGACAGTGGCAAGCGTGCCAAGGTCAAGTCGGCCAACATCCTGCTTAAATTCGACAAGCCGTCACCCGCGCAGTTGTTGGCTGGTGCCCATGAAGTCAGCAGCAGCATCGAGCTCGAACTGGCCTGGGAGTTTTCGCCTGACGATGAATTTGGTTTTGCCGAGCTGGCCCGCGAGTACTTTTCAGCCCAGGCCACGCTGGAGCAGCAAGCCGGCATGATGCTGCGGCTGTTTGAGTCGCCGCATTACTTTCGCCGCGCTGGCAAGGGGCGTTTTCGCAAGGCTCCGGCTGACATTCTGGCGTTGGCACTGGCCGCAATTGAAAAAAAGAAGCAAATCGTGCTGCAAATTGAGGTTTGGGTCGCAGAGTTGAGCGCCGGCATTTGCCCGCAACCGATCCGCGACCAGCTCTACAAGATTTTGTTCAAGCCGGATAAAAATGCCCCTGAATACAAGGCGGTGGTCGAGGCCTCGCGCCACACACACCTAGGTCCGCTGGCGCTGCTGATCAAGTCC
>CAIYNH010000275.1 GCA_903927495.1 uncultured beta proteobacterium | reverse complement strand
GCCCTGACCATATGCGGTACGGTCGTCGATCACAGCAATGGCCTTGCCTTTGAGTTCTTTGACCGCGTAACGGCCCAATGTGCCGCCGAGTTGGGCATCGTCAGCCACCAGACGGAAGGCCGTCTTGAACCCTTGGCGGGTGTACTTGGGGTTGGTAGCCGATGGGGAAACCTGGGGAATGCCAGCATCGCTGTACAGCTTGGAAGCGGGGATGGTGGTGCCGGAGTTCAGGTGACCGACCACGCCGACGACCTTGGCGTCAACCAGCTTTTGGGCGACAGCAGTGCCTTGCTTGGGGTCAGCAGCGTCGTCTTCAGTCATCAGCTTGAGGGTGACCTTCGCACCGCCGATGGTGACGCCGGCTGCATTGAGTTCTTCAACGGCCATCTTGGCGCCGTTTTCGTTGTCTTTACCCAGGTGGGCGATAGCGCCGCTGGTTGGGCCAACGTGGGCGATCGTGACAACGGTTTGGGCAGAGGCAAAGCCAGCAGACAGGGCAACAATCGCAGCCGCAACAACATTCAACTTCATATTTTCTCCAGTAAAAAGAAGATGTGGACACAAAGTGCCACTGCCCACACGATAGCGCATCTGAAAGCCGAAATGCCTAGGGAAGCTACCAATATCAGGCAATTATCAAAATGGCTAATGTTGAATAAGAAGCTCTAATAAAAAGCCGCCCAGCGATGGTGCAGTGCGTGGGGCGTATGCACTAAATCAGTGTGGCTGCAAATCCATTGACAGCTGTTACATCGGACGGCAGCGCGGTGTAGGGCAGGCCTTCGCGCTCGAGCAGTTCAAGCATGCCGCGGTCGATGGTGCGGGCCTGTTCTTCATCCTGAAAGCGGCCGGTACGGATGTACTTGCGGTCGCCCCGTTCCACAAAGACATTGATGTTGTTGCACTGGTTGTACCACTCCAGAATTTGCTTGCGCGTCTTCTCAATATCGCAGATGTTGTCGAGGTAGTTTTCGTTGTAGTACAGGACCTGCGGCAATGAACACTCGGTAATCAAAAACTGCACTTGTCCGTCGAGCAGGCTGAGCATTTCAAACTGACGCTGGGCGATAAAGTACTGGTTTTTCAGCACTTCAAAGTTTTGCTGCCATACCAGTGATTTTGCGAAGTCGGGAATGACTTCAATCGTCTTTTCGCGCAGTTTCAGGAAGACGATGATGGCCGAGGTGATGAGAGACTTGTCGCAACCTGGCCCGCCAATGATGTTGATCACCTGGGTGGGGTAGAGCCGCATTTTGGCTTCGGGCAGGTAGTTTGCAACAGAGGTGTATTGGATCGACATTTATTTGGGCCTCGCTTGTCGTTGGGGTGGCGCTACCGGTGCACTTTACATCGCCTTGAAGAGGTGGGCGTAAAGCCGGCTTACGACGAATTTTTCCTTCAACCCGCGTAGGGCCAGAGCGGTCTTGCCGGATTCATCGCGGGTGACGGACTCGATGGCCAGTGCGCGAACCACGGTGCCGCGGTGGATTTGCCAAAAGACTTTGGTGTCGAGCTGGTCCAGCAACTCTTTGAGTGGTGTGCGAATCAGGTATTCGCGCTCGGCGGTGAGCACCCGCACGTATTTGTCGGCCGCCTCAAAGCACAGCACATCGCCGATCGGCACCATGCGGATGCCATTGCCCACACTTGCCTGAATGACCGCCAGCGGTGGCATGCTTGCCGCCACACCGGTGGCGCCTAACAATCCTCGCAATTGGCTCAGTGTTGCTTCAAAATTGATAGCGCTCTGCGCAGGTTTGGCGAGGGCTAGCTGCAGTTTTGATATTGTTTTTTGCAGCCGTTGGGCTTGCAGGGGCTTGAGCAGGTAGTCCACCGCCTGGGCTTCAAACGCCTGCACGGCGTAATGGTCGTAGGCGGTCACAAATACCAGGGCCGGAAATGCTTTGCCGGTTTGGGGCCACTGCTCGGCCAGTTCAGCCGCAGCTTCAAGCCCACTCAGCCCGGGCATACGGATATCGAAGAACAGAACGTCGGGTTGCAGTGCTAGTGCTTGCCGCACAGCAGTTGCTCCATCACCCACGGTGGCGACGACCTGGAGGGCCGGCCAGGCCCGGGTCAACTCAGTCTGCAATGCCATTGCCAGCAGGGGTTCGTCTTCGGCAATCAGGGCGGTGGGGGCGTTGATGCTCATGATTGATAGGGAAAACGGACGGTAGCCCTCGTACCACCTGCGTGGGGTGCTATAAATTCAATAGTTCCGCTGGATCCGTAGACCGCTGCCAGACGTTCGCGTATTTGCTGCACACCGAAGCCCTTGTCAGGCAAAGCGGGGTGGGCAAACGCGGGGTCAGTCGGGTCAAATCCCAAGCCGCTGTCGGTGACTTCCAGCACAACGGTGTCACCTTCGCGGCGCGCGCTGATGGTCAGGGTACCGCCCTCGACTTTGGGCTCCAGCCCATGCTGGATACTGTTTTCTACCAGTGGCTGCAGCAGCAGAGTCGGTACGCTGTATTGGGCCAACTCAGTGGGCAGGTCCAGCGTGTAGTGCAATCGTGGCCCCATGCGCACGGTCATCAGTTCCAGGTAGTCATGCAGGCGGTCAAACTCGCGCTGCAACGGGTGGCTGCTGGCGCGTGATGCGCTCAATGTGGCGCGCAGATAGGCAATGATGTGGTCCAGCATGTGCTGCGCGCGCGGCGCATCGATGGTGATCAGCATACGCAGGTTGGCCAGCGTGTTGAACAGCATGTGAGGCTCCAGTTGGGCCTCTAGCAGCTTGAGACGTGCTTCGGTGGCCAGGCGGGTGGCCTCGTTCACCTTCAGT
>CAIYNH010000274.1 GCA_903927495.1 uncultured beta proteobacterium | reverse complement strand
CGCAGTAGAAAAATGCAGTCAACAGGCAGAGAAGGTACGCCTCGCCATCTTCATATGCGTGTCCGTGTGCCCAAGCATTGCGGCGCGACGCCAAGCGATAGAACAACGGTGCTGCAGGTAAAGTTCCAGGTACATTGATGTCAGGCCTAGCGATCATCGAGTCGAAGTGATCGAAGGCTTGACGATAGTCCGAGGGCAGCTTCCAGCAGAGCAACTGCATCCGGTCGCCAAACCCAAAGAGGCTGTTGCCTTTCGCTAAAGTTTTTGGAGCTCCGCTTCGCGTTAACAGCCCCGCCTCTGCAGGAACATCCAGTAACAGTGTCCCATCGTCGTCCCACGCACGGGAAATCCGCTGCGCCACTAGCTCGAGTAGTGGGAACGCTAGAAGTGTTGCGAGGGGCATCGCTTGCTCGACCGGGATATCTGGTCCTAGAGATCCATGGGCCACGTGATCCTGCACGGCAAGGGCGTTCATCGTTTGCCAGCGGGAGACTGCGCCGTCGTCGAAGACCGTAGTGGGCAGCACGTTCGACTTCGCAATGGAGTAGAGGTTGTGCACGTGCTTCTCATCGAGCCTGTATGAGGGGCGTGCTCCTCCAAAGTGCACACTCCATACTCGGCTTTTTGAAGGAACAGACCTACGGGCACCGGCGAAAGCAAACAGGTCTTCGAGAACGGCGTCTGGAGTGAGAGCAGGCAGTCTCGTCATGTGAGGCCTAAGGTAATGTATGCCGCAGAACCTGCGGGATATTCTGGCGGCTGCGGAATAAGCTCGGCGCAAATCGCGCTGCAAAGCCTTTCTCAGGCTGTTTGTCGAGAATTTTCATGTGCGTTTGTACAGGTCTAGAAGTTCCGACAAACCCCGCAGGTTGTAAGTATTGAAACAGTGCAAACATTAGACGATTCTCGCGTTCAAATTGACCTATGAACACCCCTTTTAGGGTGATTTCCCGAGGGCCCGCTTCGCTGCACACCGGTCGCCCAAGACTCTGTCGAAATTCGAACCTCTAGCAAACAGCAATCTGGCTCGAATTTCCATTTCTGAGATGATCTGGCCAATGGATGCCAGTTCGAAAATCACGACGGTCAAGCCAAAGCGCTGTGCGGTCTACGCCCGGGTTTCGGTGGCAGATCACCAAAGCAAAACGCTGACTTCAATTGATGCCCAGGTCGATGAGTGCCGAGCCTACATCAAAAGCCAGCAATCCCTGGGCTGGATCATGGTAGAGCCCACATACACGGACGACGGGTTAACTGGCGCTACGCTGCAACGACCCGGCCTTAGGGCGTTGCTTGAGGATGTTCGCCAAGACAAGATTGATGTTGTGGTGGTACATCGGCTTGACCGGCTCAGCCGCAGTTTGTTTGATCTGACCGATCTGATTCCATTGTTTACCGTGCAGCAGGTGGCGTTGGTCAGCGTAACGCAGCCACTGGATACTCAAACGCCCAACGGCCGACTGTCCCTGAATTTGCTGACCAGCTTTGCGCAATTCGAGCGAGAAATCATCGGGGAACGGACCCGCGACAAGGTGGCGGCCACCCGGGCTAAAGGCAAGTGGCAAGGCAGTGGCACACCGCTGGGCTACACCGTTGATTTTGAGCAAAGGTTGGTGGTGTTCGATCCAGACGCAGGTTTGGTTCAGGACATATTTCACCGCTATTTGTCGTGCGATAGCACTGCCGATTTGATCAATCACCTTCAACAGCACAAGGCGAAGAACAAAACCTGGTTGACCCTGGATGGGAAAAAGCGTGGAGGTCTTTTGCTCGACCGCACGGCGGTCTACCGTATCTTGAACAACCGGATGTACATCGGCGAGGCACTCTTCCATGGCGAGTGGCACAGTGGAATCTATCCGCCCATCATTGACCTTGATCTGTGGAAGCAGGTTCAAGAAAAGCTTGCGCAGCGCGCCCGGCGCAAGGGCGTGTCCAACGAAACGCGCAGCCCACTTGAATTTCCGTTGATCGGCAAGTTGTTCTGGCATGACGGGAGGGCGTACAAGTTTTTCAAATCATCGCCACGTGACCAGAAACAGTATTTGTATTACGTGGCCCCCACCACCGCAGAGGAAAAAGCTTCCGGCACTGGACCAGTCAATATGGCAGCTCAGCAGGTCCAGGATATCGTCATTGAAAAGTTGCGTTCCCACTTAAGCGATCCGCAAGAGTGGCTTGCCCGCTTGGTTGAATTGGCCGCGGGACCACCGACTCTGGAGGAGGGAGACATTGTGCGGGCTCTGAAACAGTTGGATGAGGCGTGGCCGCAGTTCACACCGCAAACCCAGGCTCAAACTTTGTTCAACTTGGTGGGTCGGGCAACCGTCTTTCCGGACAAATTGGCCATCAAATTCAATATGCCAGCGGTCCTGGCCATAGTCAGGGAAATTGGGCAATCGGGAGCCAGCACACGCACATGACAGTGGTCAGGCAGCGACAGATCAGCAGGAAAGACAGGTTTGACTTGGCTTCTCTGGTCACCAGCGCGTTCATACGAACCCCTATCAAAGAAGGAGTTTCAAATGAACCACACCACCACAATCAACAGCGGCATGCACACCCGATCGGCCGAAAGGCAATCGGCCAATGAATCCGTCAGTCTTTTGGACGGTTTGCTGTTTGACAGCACCGGTGCCCCCATGCCTCACAGGAAAACTCGCAAAAATGGGCGTCTGAACCGTCAATATGTCTCCAAATGCAAGGTGGCATTGGGTGAGCTAGGCGGAGTGCAGGAATGCGCCCCGGCTTTGGCGATTGAAGCGTACGTGGTGAGAATGGTCAAAGCTGAACTCATCAGGCAGCAGGCCATCGTTATTGCTGCTGGCTTGCTTCTCAAACTCCACGGTGAGCGGCTGACTCAAAACGACAGGGATGCAAAATATGTACACGGCCGGCTGGTCGAGGTTTGGGAACTGCTGTTTCCCAACGAGCGCATTCGGATCGTCCAAATGCTGATCGAACGGATTGATCTGACAGTGGACGGGTTTGTGGTGAAGTGGCGTGACTTGCCTCGCAGCGAATTTGTCAGTGAATGCGCCAAGTTCGGCATGTTGAAACAGCGATCGAACCGGCAACCAGACCCTGATCCTGACCCCGTAATTCACTCACTCATTTCATGGGTACCGTTGCCACCGGGGTTGCGTACATGGCGAGCAGCCAAGCCAAGTAAGCCGGATTGACGACCAAAATCTGGCTGTCCCACGAATCCGCGCCAGCTTAGCTGCAACCGCCAAGTCAAAGTAGGGCGGTCTTGCGGACAAGATTTCATATTTCAAATCGCGATTCTCTGTTCTTAGTCGCGACCGCCCACCAATTTCCACTTGCAAACCAGCCCCGCGTAAGTCGTTGATTTCATTGGATATGACCTCTTGAATAGTCAAGAGGGTCACTGAGAACAGAGAGAAAAAACGGGGGGAAATGGGCCAAAAACGGTCAAAAATACCCAAATTTGATAGCGCAATAGTCAAGAGGCAACCCACGTAAGTGCGCGTCACCATTGAGGATTTTCCAAAAGAAAAGCCCAACTGATAACAGTTGGGCTTTCTATGTATGGTGGCGGACGGTTGACTGTCTCAGTCGCAAATTTCTGAGCCAAATAGCAATGCAGAGCAATGCTGCGGAACCGCGCGGCTGAATACTTAAAACAGCATACCTACTTTACTTCGACCACTCGTTCGAAAGCGACTCCGCCTGCTTCAGCACTAACTCCACCGCATCGGCTTGGCTGTCGGGTGGGTACTTCCACTTCTGCAAACAGCGCCGCACCAGAATGCGCAGCCGCGCCCTAACGCTTTCACGCACCTGCCAGTCCACCGTCGTGCTGGCCCTGAGCTTTTCTGTGATCTCGATAGCAATTTTTTTCAGAACTTCATCGCCCAACTCGCGCACTGCGCTTTCATTATTGGCCAACGCATCGTAAAAGGCGATTTCATCGTGCCCCAAACCAAGCGCAGCTTCACGCTCCAAAACAGCCTGAAACTCCTTGGCCATCTGAATCAGTTCTTCGATAACTTGGGCGGTTTCAATGGCACGATTGTGGTACTTGCGCAGCGTTTCTAAAAGGCGGTCACCATACTTCTTTTCTTGCACCACGTTGTTGCGCGCGCGGGCCTTGATTTCGTCACGCAGCAACTTCTCCAGCAACTCCACAGCCAGATTGCGACTATCCATCTGGCGCACATCTTCTAGGAACTCATCTGACAGCAGCCCGATATTGGGCTTATCCAAACCTGCAAGTGCAAAAATATCTGCAACACCGTCGGCGATGATGGCGTTGTCCAAGATTTGTTTCAGTGCACTGTTTTTCTCTTCGGTGGCACGTTTCTTGTCCACCGTGGTGAACTTGGTGATGGCCGCCTTGATGGCTGAGAAGAACGCAATCTCCTTGCGCAGCGCCGCCGCCTCGTCAAGCGTGCCACACAGCGAATAAGCCTTAGCCATCGCCACCATGGTGTCGAGGAAACGCTGTTTACCATCCTTCAGCCCAAGTAGGTGGTTTGCACAAGGCACCAGCAGCGAGGCAGCCTTGGTCTCGAGCCCACTGTAGTCGCACCCGTGCATCATGCCGCGCACAATGTCCATCTTCTCCAGCAACACCGCCAAGGCCTCAGCTGCATTGTGAGTGGGGTCACCTTTGCCTTTGGCCTCGGTATAGGTTTTAAGCGCGGCCTTCAGTTCGTTAGCAATACCAATGTAGTCCACCACCAGACCACCCGGCTTGTTCTTGAACACGCGATTCACCCGTGCAATTGCCTGCATCAGGTTATGGCCTTTCATTGGCTTGTCAACATACATCGTATGGCAGCACGGCGCATCAAAGCCAGTTAGCCACATGTCACGAACGATCACCAACTGCAGCGGGTCTTTAGCATCCTTGAAGCGCTTTTCCAGCCGCTTCTT
>CAIYNH010000273.1 GCA_903927495.1 uncultured beta proteobacterium | reverse complement strand
GCCGGCACGCGCTGGGGCAGTGCCAAATCGGACGGCTCAATTCGCCTGAACTGGCGACTGATCCATTTTTCGTTGCCGGTGCTTGACTACGTGGTGGTGCATGAGCTCAGTCACCTGCGCGAGATGAACCACAGCCCGCGTTTCTGGGAAATTGTGCGCTCGGTGCTGCCAGACTATGCCGTGCTGCGACAGCAACTCAAGGACAATGGGGGGCCGCACTCGGGCGGCAATGCGTAAGTCGCAATTCGTTCCATTTTCATATCAATCCGACAGTTTGTTGCTTCGCCTTGCATTGCGTCAGCACTGTCTGCGGCTTCGCGCCAAGTGTCGTATCGATCTGGAAACGCAATCAACTGAAGGAAAATTTGATGAACCTGCCTGTGGTCCGTGACGAACTCGATTTGCTGGAGTCGCTGCTTGATTTGAACCAGCATCGGCAAGTAATTGAACTGGGCTGCGGGGCTGCGCAGTTCTCGCGTCAGTTGCTCGAGCGACACCCCGCTTGCGAAGTGACCGGTCTGGAAGTGGATGCCCGACAGCATGCCAAGAACCTGCTCAACCCGCAGCCGCAATTGCAGTTCGTGCAGGCCGGCGCGCAGTCGGTGCCTTTTGAAGCCGGGCGCTTTGATCTGGCGCTGATGCTGAAATCCCTGCACCATGTGCCCTTGGATCAAATGACGCAGGCGCTGGCAGAGGTGCACCGCGTGTTGCGTCCTGCCGGTCTGCTGTATGTCGCAGAGCCCGTGTTTGCCGGTGCACTGAACGATGTGATGCGCCTGTTTCATGATGAAGAGCAGGTGCGCGCCGCTGCCATTCGCGCGTTAAATGAGGCGGTTGCCTCTGAAGCCTGGATGCATGTGTCAGAAACGCACTACCAGGTGCCGGTGGACTACCGCGACTTCGCCGAGTTTGAGCGACGTATGCTGAACGTCACCTACCTTGATCATCAGCTTGATGGTGCCACGCTGGAGGCGGTAAGGGCGCGCTTTGAGTCCAATATGACCGCAGATGGTGCACATTTTGTGCGACCAATGCGGGTCAACCTGCTGCGCAAGGGTTAGTCGCTGGCGGGTACCAGTTCCGAGATTTCAATCAGGTTCAGGTCGGGGTCACGCACGTAAACCGATCGAATTTTTCGGGTAGCGCCGGTTCGCAGCACCGGTCCCTCGATGATTGGCCAGGCGGCAGCGGCCAGTCGCTGTAGCACCTGCTCTAGCGGCACGCTGGCAATAAAACACAAGTCCAGCGCTCCCGGTACCGGCGTGTGCGCTTTGGGCTCAAACTCACGTCCCTTAATGTGCAGGTTGATCTTCTGATTGCCAAATTTGAATGCCAAACGCTCAACCGGTGGCATGCCGCCAACAAAGCGTTCCAGTTGCATGCCCAGAACGCGGCAATAAAAATCAACACAGGCGGTCTCATTGGTGCTGGTAAGTACCAGATGGTCAAGATGGTCGATCATGGATAAGGTCTCCTGTTTACCGTTGTGAGTCAGGGGCTAGGGCAGGTCCACCAGCCACAATGCCCCGGTCTTTGAGGGCCTGGATTTGAGCTGAGGTGAGGCCGATCTCACGCAGCACGGCTTCACTGTCCTGGCCCACTTGCAGTGGCGCGTTGCGAGCATGGGCTCCAGGCGTGCGCGACAACTTGGGGCAAATGCCCGGCACCGCCAAGGTGCTGCCATCGTCCATCTGCACTTTCTCTAGCATGCCTCGCGCCAGGTAATGTGGGTCGGCAGCGATATCGGCTACGCTGTAGATCCGTCCTCCAGGAACGTCGGCCTTGTCAAGCTCGGCTAAAACCTCAGCAACCGAGTGCTGCTTTGCCCAGTCGCCAATTGCGGCATCTATTTCACTGACCCGCGCCACCCGACCGATGTTGCCGGCCAGGGCCGGGTCTTGTCCCAAGTCATTGCGGCCAATGGTGTGCATCAAGCGCTTGAAGATGCTGTCGCCGTTGCCAGCCACCAGGGCGTAGCTGCCGTCCTGGCATAGGTAGGCGTTGCTGGGTGCGATACCGGGCAGGGCGCTGCCGCCGGGGCCACGTACTTCACCAAAAGCGCTGTACTCGGGCAGCAGGCTTTCCATGCAATTGAACACCGCCTCGTACAACGCCACGTCAATCACCTGGCCTTTGCCGGAACGCTGGCGCTCATGCAAGGCCAGCAGAATGCCAATCACACCGTGCAGCGCCGCCAGCGTGTCGCCAATGCTGACACCCACCCGTACTGGCACGCGCCCTGGTTCGGCGCTCAGGTGGCGCATGCCGCCCATGGCTTCAGCCACCACGCCAAAGCCGGGTTTGTCGCGGTACGGGCCAGTTTGGCCGTAACCGCTGATGCGCAACATGATCAGCCGTGGGTTAATCGCCAGCAAGTGGTCTGGCCCCAGGCCCCAGGCTTCCATTGCACCAGGTCGGAAATTCTCAATCAGCACATCGGCATCTGCCACCAACTTGCGCACAATCTCTTGTGCCTCGGGCTGACGCAAGTCCAGCGCCAAAGAGCGTTTGCTGCGCGACTGCACTTGCCACCATACCGAAGTACCTTCTTTGAGCAAGCGCCATTTGCGCAGCGGGTCACCCACGCCCGGTGGCTCAATCTTGACCACGTTGGCACCAAAGTCGGCCAGTGTTTTGGCGGCAAAAGGGCCGGCAATGAGTTGCCCGAGTTCAATGACTTTGAGATCTTGGAGTACGGCGGTGGTGGTCATAGGGTGAAAGTTGCCAGTTGCAAAGGGCTGATTATCCAAGCCAGCGCAACAGTGCAAATTTTGACAAATTGCCGGTGCCTGTCAACCGGCGTGCTGCAAGGCCCGTTATGCACCAGTCCTCCTGAATTGGAGGGCTATTTTTTTGTAATCCCATTTTCCCAAGGAAATCGAAATGAACAAATTGCTTGCTGCTGTGCTGGCCACTCTCGTTGTCTCTGCGGCTTTTGCCCAGAAAGTGCCCAAATCTGATGCGACGACACCTGCTGCTCCCAAGACCGCTCCAGCTTCTGCACCCGCACCTGCACCGGCACCAGTGGCAGCTCCAGCCAAGCCGGCACCAGTTGGAAGCGGGACCAAAGCTCCAAAAGCACAATAAGACCGGTTCTCCGGCTCACCTGAAAATGCCCAATTCTGGGCATTTTTTATGTGCGGATCACAGACGGCAGATGACGGGCCTGCGTTGAGCACATAAATGACAGAAAATAGGCACATGACCCGACGCTTTGACTTGATCGCTTTTGACTGGGATGGCACCCTGTTTGACTCCACTGCCATCATTACCCGCTGCATTCAGGCAGCCGTGCGGGATGTGGGGGGCACAGTTCCAACTGACAAGGAGGCTTCCTACGTGATTGGCATGGGCTTGATGCAGGCACTGGCCCACGCTGCGCCGGATGTGCCCAAAGAGCGTTACCCGCTGCTCGGAGATCGCTATCGACACCATTATTTTGCCATTCAGCATGAAATTTTGCTGTTTGACGGGGTCATGGCACTGCTGGCTGACCTGAAAGCGCGTGGCCATTTTCTGGTGGTGGCGACGGGTAAAAGTCGCCGGGGTCTGGATGAAGCACTGGGCACTGCGTCTTTGCTTGGGGTGTTTGATGCTTCGCGCACCGCCGATCAAACTGCAGGCAAGCCCGACCCGCTGATGCTGCGCGAGTTAATGGCCGAATTTGACGTTTCGCCTAAACGCACCTTGATGATTGGCGACACCACTCACGACCTGCAAATGGCCATCAACGCTGGCTGTGCCAGCGTGGCGGTGAGTTATGGTGCCCATGAATCAGCGGTTTTTCATGCTTTAAAGCCACGCTTTGTCGCTCACACGGTGGCACAACTGCGGGACTGGCTCTTGACGAACGCCTGATCAGGCGGGCAAAGGTGTCACAGAAAATTTTTCTTTGCCAGTCCTCTGATTTGCACGACAGTGGCCCAGCCGTCGCGTTTGAGCTGCTCTATTTCTCGCAAAGCCAGGCCGCTTTTGCTGTGCGCTATGAAGGCCGTGTTTACGCATATCTGAACCGCTGCAGCCATGTACCGATGGAAATGGACTACCAGCCCAACCAGTTTTTTGACCTGACCGGGCATTGGCTGATATGCGCAACCCACGGTGCCATGTATGCGCCAGAAACGGGCCAGTGCCGCATGGGGCCGTGCCGTAGCGGCTTGGTGAAAATTGACGTATCGGAACTTGACGGTTCAGTGCACTGGCATACTTCAGACAAATTCAAACTCCTGAACATTTAAAACAATCACCATGACCGAACCCACCCAGGCTGGAACCGAAGTCTCGCAGACACCTCTTGAAGCTGAAAAAAATCCGCCTAATACAGAGCCAAATCCTCCTCAAGCAAAGACTGATAAAGCACAGGACGCTATTAATAATATAGCAGAAGGAAATATCAAGGACCCCCAGGGCTGGGAGCGCTCAACCTTGGAGAAGCTGGCTTTTGCAACCTTGCACGAGCAGCGGTTGGGGCGGCGCTGGCGCACCTTTGTGCGCTTGGCCTGGCTGGGTTTTTTTGTGGTTCTGGTCTGGCTTGGTTTCAGCCAGAGTGGCACGGGTCAGAACGTTTCTACACCGCACACGGCGGTGGTTGAAATCAAGGGCGAAATAGCTTCCGGGGCCGAAGCCAGCGCAGAATTGATTGTGGCTTCCTTGCGTACCGCTTTTGAAGACACCGGCGCCCAAGCGGTGGTGCTGTTGATCAATTCCCCAGGTGGCAGCCCGGTGCAGGCTGGCATCATCAACGATGAGATCAGGCGCCTGAAGGGGCTGCATAAAAAACCGGTGTATGCCGTGGTGGAAGAAACCTGTGCCTCGGCGGCTTATTACATTGCGGTCGCTGCCGACAAGATTTTTGTCGATAAAGCCAGCATTGTGGGCAGCATCGGCGTGCTGATGGATGGATTTGGCTTTACCGGGCTGATGGACAAGCTGGGTGTGGAGCGCCGCCTCATGACGGCGGGAGAAAACAAAGGTTTTCTGGACCCGTTCAGCCCCCAAACTGCCAAACAGCGTGAATTTGCCCAGTCCATGCTGAACCTCATTCACCAGCAATTCATTGATGTGGTCAAGGCCGGTCGCGGCAGTCGCCTCAAGGAAACTCCTGAAACATTCAGCGGTCTCTTCTGGAGCGGTCAACAGGCCGTAGAAAACGGCCTTGCAGATCAACTCGGTAGTCTCGATTTTGTGGCGCGGGAAGTGGTCAAGGCCGAAGAAATCATTGATTACACCCGACGCGACAACGTCGCAGAGCGTTTGGTCAAGCGCTTTGGCGCAGCCATGGGTGCCGGTGCCATTCAGTCGCTTAAATCATCGTTTGTGCTGCGCTGACTCTGGTCCAGGCCGGTCGTTGCGTAATTGCTGAGCCGCCGTGCTTACCTGGGTCGCAATTCTCAGGTCATGCAACTGGGCGAGTCGGTTAAGGCGCGAGATGCAGCCATTCTCCATAGCGTCGTGAGCGTCGCCAATACAGGCGGACTGGTGCGAATAAGTGGCCGCAATCACACCGACCTGTTCCAGCAATGCCAAAGCGGCAACGCCCGCATCATTTTTGCCAACGCCGGCATCATTGAAGAACACAGCATAGGGTTTGGCGGCTTGCGCCAGCACAAAATGCGCGGCTGAAACACCTCCATGTGAGCCGCTAACCACCACAGTTCCGGCGGCCTCTGAAGTGATAACTGCAATCGAGTCCAGTAGCAGCAGTTGGCGGGTCATGGTCTGGCAAATTGACGAAGTTTCATCGCCCAATGGCAAACACGGCTGGGGTGGCGTTATTGAGCAATACGGGTTTTTGTTTCCATTGCTTGACGCTGGCGCTGGCGTTGCTGCTATTCGCAAGAGTCAGGCCACTGCTGATCGCCAGGCGTGTGTTGTGCTGCAAAGTTTGGAGCAAAGATTGCAGCATCACCAAGTTGCGGTAAGGGGTCTCGATGAACAGTTGGGTTTGCCCGGTTTTCAGTGCCAGCGATTCCAGTTCACGGATGCGCTGCACGCGCTCGGCCCCTTCCTGGGGTAAATAACCGACGAAAGCAAAATTTTGACCATTCAGGCCACTCGCGGCCAACGCCAGCAACAGGGAAACCGGACCTGTGAGTGGCACTATGCTGAGGTCAAGATCATGGGCTGCCCGTACCACTGAAGAACCCGGGTCAGCCACCGCCGGCATACCGGCTTCACTGACCAGGCCCATATCTATTCCCTTGAGGGCGGCATCCAGCAGGGGGCGCGCATCAAAATTGCCGGTGTGATCGCCTTTTTTGTGGACTTCACGCGGTAACTCCAGCAAGGTCTGGGCCTGAATCGGCAGAGTCAGCGGGGTAATTTCATGGACTCTTTTAAGGTAGGCGCGGGTTGATTTGGCGTTTTCACAGACCCAGTGGGTCAATCTGGCGGCCACCAGCAGCGTGCCCATCGGCATGCTGGATTGCAGGTCTGGTGCCTCATCGCAGCCAAAATCCAGTGGCGCGGGTACCAGATAAAGTGTGCCTTTGCGGGGCAAGGGAGTTGGCAATGCGTTCATGCGCGCAGAACCTGGATGCCTGCGGCTTCGATCATTTGGCAGGTGCGAATCAGTGGCAATCCCACCAGTGCGGTGGGGTCATCGTTGTCAATGCGCTCCAATAGCGCAATGCCCAAACCCTCGCTCTTGGCACTGCCAGCGCAGTCATAAGGCGTTTCAGCCAACAGATAAGCCTCAATTTGCCGGTCAGTGAGGTTTCTGAATTGAACCTTGACCTGGGCCAAGGCGGTTTGCGCAAAACCAGTTGCATGGCAGACCACCGACACCGCTGTTTGAAAGATCACCAACTCGCCGCGCATGGTTTGCAATTGGGCCACGGCGCGCTCGTGGGTGCCGGGTTTGCCCAAGGCCACACCCTGCAAATCTGCCACTTGGTCAGAACCAATCACCACGCTTTGCGGATTATTGGCTGCCACGGAGTTGGCTTTTGCCAAGGCCAACCGGCAAGCCAGTAGTTCGGGTGGTTCCTGTGGCAGTGGCGTTTCATCGACATGGGAGGCTACCACCTCAAAGGGCAGACGTAGTCTTTCGAGCAATTGGCGCCGGTAAACCGAGGTCGAGGCGAGTATCAGCTTGCGGGGTGTGTTTTCAGTCATGCTGCGATTCTCTTACACTGTCTGGATGATTCAAGAAAACTATCCATCACGCTTGGATGTGAAACAGGCGGCGCACCAGGCTTGGCAGCTTCAGGGGCAAAATTTGCTATCAACTTACGAGCGACTAACGTTTGAGACGCAAGGACTAGAGGGTGAAAACTACCTGAGTTGGTCAGTGCGGATGGCACTTCTGCACGATCCGGCAGGGTTGGAGCAAATCTGGATGTACCTGACGGTGGATGTCAATTTTCCACAAATCTGCCAGCGCTGCCTGACCCCAGTGGCGGTGGCCGTGCACATTGACCGGGCCTTCCGGTTTGTTGAAAGTGAATCAATTGCGGCCCAGCAAGATGAGCAATCCGAGGAAGATGTGCTGGTTTTGAGCCGTGAATTTGACCTTGGGGCACTGATTGAAGACGAAGTGCTGATGGATTTACCGCTGGTAGCGCGCCACGATACCTGCCCGGTGGAGTTGAAATTGGCCGTGGCTGATACCAATTTTGAGGAAGCCCCAGCCCAGCCCAACCCATTTTCCGTATTGACCCAATTAAAGTCCCGGCATTAACTGAGCTGCTGAAAAAGCCAGGTTTGAGTTACACTACGCAGCTTTCGCGCATGGATGAACTGCGCACTTCAATCACCCCAATTGGCTGCTGACAAGGTAGCCGGTAGCCTTTTAGGAGCGGAACATGGCCGTCCAACAAAACAAAAAGTCACCTTCAAAGCGCGGTAAGCACCGCTCACACAACGCTTTGGTGGTGCCCGGCATCGCCGTGGAAGCAACCACCGGTGAAACCCATTTACGTCACCACATCAGTCCGACCGGTTTTTACCGTGGTCGCAAGGTGCTGAAATCCAAGTCTGAAGAATAAGACTGCTGCTGAAATTGAGGCCCGAGGCTACCGACTGTGTAGCCCCGGGCCTTTGCTTTTGTGCTTTTACTGATGTTTGTTGGGTTGTTCGCTATTCATGATCACTATTGCCGTTGACTGCATGGGAGGTGACCACGGTCCCCGTGTAACCCTGCCTGCCTGTACCCGTTTTTTGGATCAGCACCCTGATGTTCAATTGATCATGGTGGGATTGCCCGACAGTTTGAAGGATTACGCGCATGCGCGGGCAACCTTGGTGCTGGCCAGTGAAGTGGTCACCATGGACGACCCCCTTGAGGTGGCGTTGCGGCGCAAAAAAGACTCTTCCATGCGCGTGGCAGTGACCCAGGTCAAAGATGGGACTGCCCAAGCGGCGGTGTCGGCCGGCAACACGGGCGCTTTGATGGCAATCTCGCGCTATGTTCTCAAAACCCTTGAGGGCATTGATCGCCCAGCGATTGCTGGCCAGATTCCAAATGCCAAAGGTGCCGCAACCACGGTTCTTGACATGGGTGCCAACGTTGATTGTTTGCCCGAGCATTTATTGCAGTTCGCGGTGATGGGTTCTGCCCTGGTGTCGGTACTCAGCGGCAATGACAATCCATCGGTCGGTTTGCTCAATATCGGCGAAGAAGCCATCAAGGGCAACGAAGTCATCAAAAAGACCGGCGAATTGCTGCGCTCGGCATCCAAAGCTGGCGATTTGAACTTCTATGGCAACGTTGAGGGAAATGATATTTTCAAGGGCACCGCCGACATCGTGGTCTGTGATGGCTTTGTTGGCAATGTCGCCCTCAAGACCAGCGAAGGTCTGGCTGGAATGATTGTGGACTTTCTGAAAAAAGAATTTTCGCGCAATATATTCACAAAAATGTCTGCCGTTGCCGCTTACCCCGTGATTGCGGCCTTGAAAAAGCGCATGGATCACCGGCGTTACAACGGTGGCGCGCTGCTGGGTTTGCGTGGCTTGGTGTTCAAAAGTCATGGCTCCGCTGACGAGTTGGCTTTTGGTTTTGCTTTGACCCGGGCGTATGATGCATCCCGCAATAATTTGTTAGACCGTGTCCGGGTGCGGATTGCACATGCAGCGCCTTTGCTCACTGGCACCGATGCGTCAGTTCCCGCACAGGCGGCCAATCCTGTTTGACCCATGAAAATTTACTCACGTATCACTGGAACCGGCAGCTTTTTGCCGCCGCGTCGTTTGACCAATGCCGAACTTGTTGCCGAGTTGGCCGGGCAGGGCATTGAGACCAACGAAGAATGGATTGTCGAGCGCACCGGCATTCGGGCGCGGCACTTTGCCGCTGACGGAGTCTGCAGCAGTGACCTGGCCCTGGAGGCCTCACGCAATGCCCTGCAGGCCGCAGGTGTAGATGCCAAAGAAATTGACCTGATCATTGTTGGCACCTCGACACCCGACATGGTGTTTCCATCGACTGCCTGCATTTTGCAGGGCAAATTGGGCAATCAAGGTGCGCCAGCGTTTGATGTACAAGCGGTCTGCAGCGGTTTTATTTATGCGCTCACTGTGGCTGATGCCATGATTCGATCTGGCGCGGCCAAGAAAGCGTTGGTGGTTGGTGCGGAGGTCTTCTCGCGTATTCTTGATTTCAAGGATCGCACCACCTGTGTGCTGTTTGGCGACGGTGCCGGCGCGGTGGTGCTGGAAGCCTCTAAAACGCCAGGAATTCTGGCCACTGATTTGCATGCCGATGGCAAATACACCGATATTTTGTGTGTGCCGGGTCATGTCAGCGGTGGGCAGGTGCTGGGGGATCCGTTGCTGCGTATGGATGGTCAGGCAGTCTTCAAACTCGCGGTAGGCGTGCTTGATGAAGCGGCGCGTGCAGTGCTGGCCAAGGCCGGGCTGGTGGCGGCTGACGTTGATTGGCTGATTCCACACCAGGCCAATATTCGCATCATGCAAAGTGCCGCGCGCAAGCTCAAGCTGCCGATGGACAAAGTCATTGTCACGGTCGATCAGCATGGCAATACCTCGGCCGCCTCAGTGCCGCTGGCTTTGGATGCAGGGGTCCGCAGTGGTCGTGTTCTGCCTGGGCAAACGCTTATGCTGGAGGCCGTGGGCGGTGGCTTTACATGGGGCGCAGTGCTTTTAAAACTATAGCTGACTACGCTTGTCTGTTAAGCGCTAGAGCCGTATTTCTTATAATTTTTTGATTCGCACATGAAACCTTTTGCTTTTGTTTTTCCAGGTCAGGGTTCGCAGTCTGTCGGCATGCTGGATGGCTGGAGTGATCACCCTGCAGTGCTTGAAGTGCTGCGGGAAGCATCCGATGCGTTGGGCGAAGACGTTGCCAAACTCATCAAAGAAGGCACGAAAGAAGCGCTGGCGCTGACCACCAATACGCAGCCGGTGATGCTGGTGGCGGGCGTAGCCGCATACCGGGTCTGGATGGCTGAGGTAGGTGTGGCCCCCCAGGCGCTGGCGGGGCACTCTCTGGGTGAATATTCAGCGCTGGTGGCTGCTGGCGTTTTAACTTTGAGTCAGGCAGCGCCACTGGTGCGCTTTCGGGCGCAGGCGATGCAAGATGCCGTGCCCGTAGGCGTGGGTGCCATGGCTGCTATTTTGGGTATGGATGCTGCAAGAGTGATCGCTGGCTGTGCTGTTGTGACAAGCTCTTTCGGCGAAAAATCTGCTGAAATTGTGGAAGCTGTGAATTTTAATGATCCCGGCCAAACTGTGATTGCAGGCTCCAAGGCTGCCGTTGAGCAGGCTTGCGTGGCGCTCAAGGCGCAAGGAGCCAAGCGTGCCTTGCCCTTGCCGGTGTCGGCACCCTTCCATTCGAGTTTGATGCAGCCAGCGGCACTCAAACTCCAGGAAAAGCTCGCAACTACGACCTTTGCAGCACCACAAATCCCGGTTATCAATAATATTGATGTGCAGGTTGAGCAGGATGCGGATCGCATTCGGGATGCCTTGGTGCGCCAGGCTTTTGGTCCGGTACGCTGGGTCGAATGCGTGCTGGCACTGGGCCTTCGCGGCCTGCCAACGCTGGTCGAATGTGGGCCAGGCAAGGTGCTTGCAGGAATGACCCGCCGCATTGCGCCTGACATGCTTGGCATGCCGCTGTTCGATACAGCCAGTCTTGCTGAGGTTAAATCTTTCTTTTTGGATGTGAATTGATCATGAACGACATCAAGTTTGAAGGACAAGTGGCGTTGGTGACTGGCGCATCCCGTGGTATTGGTGCGGCCATTGCCCTGGAGCTGGCCCAGCGGGGGCTGCAGGTCATCGGCACCGCCACCACCGATGCGGGTGCCAGCAACATCAGCCAGGCCCTGGCACCGTATGCCGGTTGCAGTGGCAAGACGCTGAACGTGAACGACGCGCAGGCTGCACAAACACTGATCGACAGCATTGTCAAAGAATTCGGGGGCTTGCAAATTCTGGTAAACAACGCCGGCATCACCCGTGACAACTTGAGCATGCGCATGAAAGACGAAGAATGGGACGCGGTGCTTGACACCAACCTGAAGGCCGTTTTCCGCATGAGTCGCGCCGTCATGCGCACCATGATGAAGCAACGCTATGGGCGCATCATCAACATCACCTCGGTGGTGGGAGCCTCGGGCAACGCGGGTCAGGCCAACTATGCGGCTGCCAAAGCCGGTGTGGCGGGTATGACCCGTGCGCTGGCGCGTGAACTGGGTTCACGCAATATCACCGTCAATTGCATTGCCCCTGGCTTTATTGAAACCGATATGACCGCTCAATTGCCAGCAGAACAGCATAAGGCGCTGCTGTCGCAGATTCCGCTAGGCCATCTGGGTCAGCCCAGCGATATTGCGCACGCAGTGGCCTATCTGGCATCAGCACAAGCGGGCTACGTAACAGGGCAAGAGTTGCACGTCAATGGTGGCATGTACATGTAGTCAGAAATCAGCCGATTTATCCGGTCGGTGAAGGGTTTGCGACGCAGGTCTCAAGCCCGGCTAGAATCCCGGATCCATTCACAACCCTTTGAGGGAACCCATGAGCGATATTGAAGCACGCGTTAAAAAAATCATTGCCGAGCAACTCGGTGTTGAAGAGTCCCAAGTCACCAACGAAAAAGCCTTTGTTGCTGATCTGGGTGCCGACTCCCTCGATACCGTTGAACTGGTGATGGCGCTTGAAGACGAGTTTGGCATTGAAATTCCAGACGAAGATGCTGAAAAGATCACCACGGTGCAAAACGCCATCGACTACGCTAATACGCACAAAAAAGCGTAAGGATGAATGCTGTGACGCGGTCGCGTTGCAGCAGTTTGCAGTACGTGCTTGATCTGTCCCAAGCAGTCAGGCGTTTGCTGCGCAAATCAGTTTGTCGCCGCCAAAGAACGCCTTTGGGCGATACTTTTCAGACCAACCACTGACTGCTTATTACCATGTCCCGTCGTCGCGTTGTTGTCACAGGTTTAGGTTGCATCAGTCCCGTAGGCAACTCGGTCGATGTCGCTTGGGCCAACTTATTGGCTGGCCGCTCGGGCATTGGCCCGATCACCAGGTTTGATGCTTCCACCTTCAATTGCAAAATTGCAGGTGAGGTGAAAGATTTTGACATTGAGTCCTATATGAGTGCGAAAGAAGCGCGCACCATGGACACTTTTATTCATTACGGTATTGCTGCTGCCACGCAAGCGGTGGCTGATTCGGGCTTGCCTACCGGCGCAGCTCTGGACGATGAGTTGGCCACCCGCATTGGCTGTGTGATCGGTTCGGGCATTGGTGGTTTGCCGATGATCGAGAGCGTTCACGCTGACTTTGTGCAACGCGGTGCGCGCAGGATCTCCCCATTCTTTGTGCCGTCGACCATCATTAACATGATCTCAGGCCACGTGTCCATTCGCCACGGTTTCAAAGGCCCCAATATTGCCATTGTTACGGCCTGTACCACTGGCTTGCATTGCATTGGTGAGGCTGGACGCATGATCGAATACGGCGATGCCGATGTCATGGTCGCTGGCGGCTCAGAGGCGGCAGTGTCGGTGCTGGGTGTCGGGGGCTTTGCTGCCATGCGCGCCCTGAGCACCCGTAACGATGACCCGACCAGCGCCTCACGCCCCTGGGACAAAGACCGTGATGGTTTTGTTCTGGGTGAAGGTGCTGGCGTGATGGTGCTTGAAGAGTACGAGCACGCCAAAGCCCGTGGTGCCAAGATTTACGCTGAACTGGCGGGTTTTGGCATGAGCGGCGATGCCGGCCACATGACTGCTCCCAACATGGACGGCCCGCGTCGCGCCATGCTCAGCGCCATGCGCAATGCGGCTGTCAACGCCGATCAGATCGACTATGTGAATGCACACGGCACCTCCACGCCGCTGGGCGACCTGAACGAAACCAATGCCATCAAGGCCGCGCTGGGCGAGCATGCCAAAAAGACCGTGGTGAACTCTACCAAGTCAATGACCGGCCACTTGCTGGGTGGCGCAGGTGGCTTGGAGTCGGTTGTCACAGTGTTGGCTTTACACCATCAAAAATGCCCACCTACCACCAATATTTTTAATCAGGATCCTGAATGTGATCTCGATTACTGCGCCAACACGGCGCGTGACATGAAGATTGACGTGGCGCTTAAAAATAACTTTGGCTTCGGTGGCACCAACGGCTCACTGGTTTTCAAGCGGGCCACCTGAGTTGCTCTGAAAGCGGGCTTGCCCTGTTTTTGTTGCCAGATGTATCATGCACAACGCCCCAGCGGTCAGCTATCCGGTGGGGCGTTCGCATTTTGAGGGCCTGTTGATTGCCGTCGTTGGCAGTGCCGGACTGCTTGTGACCATGACCTGGATCTGGCAAGTTCAGCAGTTTGGGGTGGGCCAGGTGCTGGGCTTGACGGCGTGCCTGTTCTCGACCAGTTTAACGTTCTGGCGTTGGTGGCACACGCCAAGCGGTCGTCTGACTTGGGATGGCAAGGCTTGGACCTGGACTTCGGATGCGACTTCGCTGGCGGTATCTCCGGTTGTGATTATTGATGTTCAAAGTGTCATGCTGCTGTTCTTGAAGCAACATCCAGGGTCTGACATTTGGCTCTGGCCCGAGCGTAAAAAATTCCCGCAACGCTGGCTGACCCTTCGTCGTTCGCTATTTAATCAGGAGCATTTAGTGGTTCCACCCGAGTCGTTGTCTGATTTATCTGGACCTTCCCCTGCCAAGGTGTGCACTTGAGTCAAGAGGGCGGGCCAGAGTTGGGCTCAGAGCCCGTACCTGGCGACAGTGATCTGATGCTGGTCGAGCGCACCCTGGCGGGTGACCAGCGCGCCTTCGAATTGCTGGTCATCAAGTACCAGCGCCGCATTCAGCGGCTGATTGGGCGCATGGTGCGAGATGTCGATCTGGTGGAAGACATTGCCCAGGAGACTTTCATTCGGGCATACCGGGCGTTGCACCAGTTTCGCGGTGATGCCCAGTTTTACACCTGGCTTTACCGGATTGCAGTGAATACCGCCAAGCGTTTTTTGTTGAACCTCAAGCGCGATCCGACCGTGACCCAAAGCTCATTGCAATCGAATGACGATGAAGATGAAACTTATTCGCGAAAAAGTGAACCAAGCACAGACGAGACACCGGAGTCGGCCCTCGCTGCCCAGGAAATCGCCCGTGCCGTGAACGCCGCGCTGGAGGTTTTGCCGGAAGATTTGAAACAGGCTTTGATCCTGCGCGAAATGGATGGTTTGAGTTATGAGGAGATCGCTGAAGTGATGAACTGCCCATTGGGAACTGTGCGCTCCCGGATTTTTCGTGCCCGCGAAGCGGTCTCAGCCAAAGTCAAGCCCATGCTTGAAAAGCAGAACAGCAAGCGTTGGTAATACGCTCAGCAACGCCTACTCGATGCGCATACAGGTTTAGCATGACAAACGGTTTACTTAACCAAGACGAACTGGTGTCGGCGCTGGTCGATGGGCAGTTGCGCGCTGAAGAATTTGTGCAAACCGTGGCGCATCTGGAGAGCACCGATGATGCACGCCTGACTTGGCACACCTACCACGTGGTGGGTGAAGTCATACGCAGCGGAGAGGCCGGTGCGAGTGCCCATGATGCCGATTTTGTGAAGCGGCTGCGGCTTCGACTGGAAGACGAAAATAGTTTCAGGAATTTTCAGGATGCTTCAGACTTGATAGCTGCTAACGCTAGTCCATCAAGCCTTGCAAGCCGAATAAGCTCAAGAAATATAAGTGCCAATGATGGCGCGTGGCGACTCGTGGCAGGCTTGGCATCGTTGGCTTTTGTGTTGCTGATCGGCTGGCAAGCCTGGACTTCGCCGGGGCTGGAAGGCGCGCAAGTTGCAAACTTGCAGGCACCAAATAGGTCGCCTGTTACGCCGGGTTCTGCGCCGGTCATGTTGCGCGATCCGCAACTCGATGCCTTGCTGGCCGCACATCGCCAGTTTGGTGGTACCTCGGCGCTGCAAATGCCCTCTGGTTTTTTGCGTAACGCCACCTTCGAGGAGGGCGCACGTTGAATCGGCTTGTTACTGTATTGCTGGCCCTGGGTTTGGCCTGCCACGTGGGTGTGCTCCTGGCACAGAGTCAGGCAGCAACTGCATCGACCGCTCGGGTTGATGACAAAAATATCAGCCAGTGGTTGCTGCGTTTGCATGACGCTGCACGCCAACGTGCCTATGTGGGTACGTTTGTGGTCACTGCGGGTGGCGTGCTGTCGTCGGCACGCATCTGGCACGTCTGCGAAGGTCAGCAACAGATGGAGCGGGTACAGGCATTGACGGGTCCGACACGTACAACTTTTCGGCGCAACGACCAGGTGATGACGTTTCTGCCCGACAAGCGGGTGGTGATTTCTGAAAACCGTGAGTCGCTGGGCTTGTTTCCCAACTTGCTGAATCGGGCTGACTCGTCTATCGCAAAATATTACAGTCTGCAAAGTTGGGGGCATGAACGGGTCGCTGGGCTTGAGGCCGATGTGGTGCAACTGGTGCCGGTCGACACGTTGCGCTTTGGCTACCGGCTCTGGACCGAGCAAAGCACCGGCCTGGTGGTCAAACTGCAAACGCTGGATCACGCCAATACAGTGGTTGAGCAGGCGGCATTTTCTGATTTGCAGTTGGGTGACTCGGTCAGCATGGCCAAGTTGTCGGCGCAGATGGACAACATTGAAGGCTACCAGGTTAGAAAGCCCAATCTGGTTAAAACCACGGCGCAACAGGAAGGATGGCAGTTCACGGGTCAGGTTGCCGGTTTCTCACCGATGAGCTGTCACAAGCGAGCCAGTGCAGATGCGTCCGCCAAAAACCATGACACCTTGCAGTGGGTTTTTTCGGATGGCCTGGCATCGGTGTCGCTGTTTATTGAAAGCTTTGATGCAGCGCGGCACAACAAATTTGCGCAGCAGAACACATTTGCTATGGGCGCGACGCACATGCTGACGCGTCACCTGGGCCCTTGGTGGTTGACGGTAGTGGGTGAGGTGCCTGCGCCAACCCTGGCCGTTTTTGCCCAGGGTCTTGAAAGAAAAAAATAAGTCACTATTTCTCTGTATGATTTTTTTGAAAGGCCAACGATGATTCGATTTGATTTGAAGAGCTTGTACGCTTGCGCGCTGTCGGGGGCACTGGCGGTCACGGGTGTAACTGCCCTGTTACCTGCTTCCACTGCGATGGCTCAGGCGCGTGCATTACCGGACTTTACCGACCTGGTTGAGCAGGTGGGGCCGTCGGTTGTGAATATTCGCACCATGGAAAAAGTATCTGCCCGGCAGGTGCAGGGCGGTGGCATGGACCAGGACATGCTTGAATTTTTTCGCCGTTTTGGTTTGCCTGCACCCAACCTGCCGCGCCAGGCCCCTCCGCAAAATCATCCCCAGCAGCAGCCTGAAGAGCAGCCGAAGGGTGTCGGCTCGGGTTTTGTGCTGACTTCCGATGGCATGATCATGACCAACGCCCACGTCATTCAAGGTGCTGACGAAGTGATTGTCACCCTCACGGACAAGCGCGAATTTAAGGCCAAAATCATTGGCGCTGACAAGCGCAGTGACGTGGCGGTAGTGAAGATTGATGCCACCGGCTTGCCAGCCGTCAAAGTCGGTGACGTGAGTCGTCTCAAGGTCGGTGAATGGGTGATGGCAATTGG
>CAIYNH010000272.1 GCA_903927495.1 uncultured beta proteobacterium | reverse complement strand
GCCACCACCATTTTCATCAGACCGGGCAGAGGCAGGGTCAATTCGCCGTTGATACTGAGTTCAATGTGGGTAAATTTCTTCTTGTCCACGATTTTCCAGTTGCCTGATACCAGTGCATTACCCTCGCCCGCAATGGGGGTCCATACCACGCTGCCCTTGGCTTTGTTGGAACTGTACTTGGATGCATAAATGGTCTGCAGGTTGACTTGGGCTAAACCAATTTTGGCCATCTCCCAGCGGTAAACACCGTCACCGAGGTCGACCAATTTGTCAACTTTAGGAAAAAAACTCGCTGAGATAGGGACGTTTGAGAGCGTGTCAAAAACAGTTTGTGTATTGGCTTTGACGTCAAACTCATAGCCAAGGTCGATCGTTACTTTGATGGTCATAAAGTGTTCCGGTTGAGATAAATTGGCGCTTGCGCGGTGATGTACTGTAAAGGTCTTATTTGCCTTCGTCAAAAAAAATGTCATAACTGGCGACAAAATCAACGTTTTCATAAATTCAATGCTATGACGCTACTGCTTGCTCCCATGGAAGGGTTGTTGGATTTTGTGCTGCGTGACATTCTGACCCGTGTTGGTGGTGTGGATCGCTGCGTGTCCGAGTTCATCCGCATCACTGACACGCTCTTGCCAGAGCGGGTTTTTGGGCGCGTAGTACCAGAGTTGCTGCAGGGAAGTCGAACTGCCGCAGGCGTGCCAGTGCGCCCACAGTTGCTTGGTTCTGACCCGGTTTGCCTGGCCGAAAATGCGGGGCGCTTGGCCGCGATGGGGTCTGAAGGCGTTGATCTGAACTTTGGTTGCCCAGCGCGCGTGGTGAATCGGCATCGAGGCGGAGCAGCCCTGCTGGAAGATCCTGAACTGCTGTTCAAAATCGTTGCCGCAGTGCGGCGTGCCGTGCCAGCGCACTTGCCGGTGTCAGCCAAGATGCGATTGGGACTGCACGATGACACCCGAGCCGAAGAATGTGCTCTGGCACTTGAAGCCGGTGGTGCCAGCGAACTGGTGGTTCATGCCCGGACCAAGGCGGATGCCTATCGCCCACCGGCTTATTGGGAACGAATTGCTGACATCGGTCAGGTTGTGAAGTTGCCGCTGGTTGCCAACGGCGACATTTGGAGCGTGCAAGATGCCTTGCGTTGTCGCTCGGTGTCTGGCTGCCAGAGCCTGATGCTTGGGCGAGGCATGGTGGCCGATCCAGGCCTGGCACGGGCAATTCGATCAGTGTCGGAGTCTTCTGAAGGCCATCATGTTGCTGATATTTTCACTTGGGAACAGTTGCAGCCCTTGCTGCAGGACTTCTGGCGGATGGTTTGCATCAACATGGAACGTCGTCAACAAACCGGCCGCCTTAAACAATGGCTTAATTTGTTGCGGCGCGTCTATCCCCAAGCACAAGTTGCTTATATGGCTGTGCGCACTTACCATGACCCTGCCGACGTTGACCGCTGGCTGCTAGCCGCGCACGGGGTGAGTGCTGATATCGCTTCACCCAGGCTCCCGAGTTCTGCTTTAGAAAGTTTGAAATTACCTTAAACTTCGGTTTCCGACATCATTCGAGATGAAAAAATTGGTTTTTTGTCAACGATTTTAGGCAAATGTTTCTATATGCTATATATGCATGTAGAGCTTTCCTGTCGTGCATTAGTAGCTATTATTAAGTGAGCGTTTTTTGTGTTTTGTGACGCTGGCTCAGGTTTTAATCCAAGTCGTCGCCTATATTTGGAATTTTCATGACAACTTACCCTCACCTGCTAGCACCCCTTGACTTGGGTTTCACCACGCTGGCTAACCGCGTCATCATGGGCTCAATGCACATAGGGCTTGAAGAGGCCAAAGACGGCTTTGCGCGCATGGCGGCTTTTTACGCCGAGCGCGCCAAAGGTGGTGTGGGCCTGATCGTTACCGGTGGCATTGCACCTAACGATGTGGGTCGCCCAATGCCTGGTGGCGCGCGACTGACCACTCCTGAAGAAGCTGCCAAGCACAAACCTGTCACCGAGGCTGTGCACCAGGCCGGCGGCAAGATTGCCATGCAAATCCTGCACTTTGGCCGCTATGCCTACCACGCTGATCTGGTAGCACCGAGCGCCTTGCAAGCCCCGATCAACCCGACGCGACCACGCTCCTTGAGCAGCGAAGAAGTTAGCCAGACCATTGCCGACTACGTGCGCTGCGCGGCACTGGCCCAAAGCGCAGGCTACGATGGCGTTGAGATCATGGGCTCAGAGGGCTATCTTCTGAATGAATTTATTGCCGCACGCACCAACCAACGCGACGACGAATGGGGCGGAAGTTACGCCAACCGCATTCGTCTGCCGGTTGAAATTGTGCGTCGCACCCGCGAGCGAGTTGGCCCAAATTTCATCATCATCTTTCGACTCTCCATGCTGGATCTGGTGGAAGGCGGCTCAACGCTTGAGGAAGTAATTGAACTGGCTCTGGCCCTTGAAGCGGCCGGTGCCAGCATCCTCAACACCGGTATCGGCTGGCATGAGGCACGTATTCCTACCATCGCCACCAAGGTACCGCGCGCAGCCTGGGCCTGGGTCACCAAGCAACTCAAAGGCAAGGTGAGACTTCCCTTGGTCGCCACCAACCGCATCAACACGCCCGAGGTGGCCGAGCAATTGCTGGAAGATGGCTTTTGCGACATGGTGTCGATGGCACGGCCATTTTTGGCTGACCCGGAGTTTGTGCTCAAGGCAGCCCAGGGCAGGGCGGATGAGATCAATACCTGCATCGGTTGTAACCAAGCCTGCCTGGACCATACTTTTGCTGGCAAAGTAACTTCATGCCTGGTCAATCCCCGCGCCTGTCACGAGACCCTGGTGAACATCAGGCCGGTGCAAAAATGTGAGCGCGTTGCGGTTGTGGGTGCAGGCCCTGCGGGCTTGAGCTTTGCCACGACAGCGGCACGGCGCGGCTTCGACGTGACTCTGTATGACGCTGCAAGCGAGATTGGCGGCCAGTTCAATGTGGCCAAGCAAGTGCCAGGCAAGGAAGAGTTTTATGAGACGCTGCGCTACTTTGGCCGTCAGATTGAATTAACTGGTGTTGTTTTAAAGCTGGGTGCACGGGTCAGTGCACAAGCGTTGATCGGGGGAAGCTATGCGCATATTGTGCTGGCCACCGGTGTAACCCCGCGCACGCCACCCATCGAAGGAATCGACCATGCCAAAGTGATGGGCTACCTCGACGTGCTGCGCGACAAGCGCCCCGTTGGGCAAAGCGTGGCGCTGATCGGTGCGGGCGGCATTGGCTT
>CAIYNH010000271.1 GCA_903927495.1 uncultured beta proteobacterium | reverse complement strand
TGGTTTCAGCCAGATCTCTTTTCAGATCATCATACTCTTGGCATTCCAGATGGTTATGGGCTCGCTGTCTGGGTGTTCTTTGAGCTGTTCCACCTGCAAAATCTCACGCACCGACTGGGAAATGCTCAGATTTCCTGCTGATAACAGCACCATAAATCGATCATCTGGCTTTTCGTAGACGATCATTTTGCGAAACATGCTGATTTGATCCAAACCCGCATTGGTTCGGGAGTCGGACAAAAATACCAGTCCGGCGTTGAGTTTGATAGCGACGCAATAAGTCATAGTCAATTAGTTCAATTAAAAGGGGCGCAAACCCGTGCCGAAAGTTTGTACTTTAAGACACAAAGGCGGGTTGAAGATAGCACAAGCACCTGGGCTCAGAGCCAAGCAGAAAAGCAGGCCGTGGTTAGCGTTTTATTTTCAGGATATTCAATGATAGCGCGGTACCTGTCAGAATAATTGCACCACACAGCAGCATCCAGGTGGTGACCGATTCATTCAGAAAAACTACCCCATAGACCACAGCAAAAACAGGAATCAAAAAAGTAACGGTTAATGAACTGGCTGGACCAAGGTTTTCAACCAGTCGGAAATAAAGCACGTAAGCGATGCCGGTGCACAAAATGCCAAGTGCCACCAAAGCCAACCAGGCACCCGCGCTAGGAGCATGGCTTGGCCAAAACCAGAGGCTGGGCAGTACCAGTCCAAGGGTTGCCCCCATCTGGCTGCCAGCGGCTATTACCAGTGACGGCACGCCGCTCAAGTAGCGTTTGGTAAAACTTGCTGCCAGGCCATAGCACAGACAAGCGCACAAGCAAGCAAGAATGGCCCAGCCGGTCACCACGCCGGAGGCATCGGGTTTGAAGCTGGCCTTACCCCAAGCCAGCATGGCAACACCTGCAAAGCCGATCAGCAGGCCGATAATTTTCATGCCATGTGGTCGGTCCTTGAACCAGACCCAGGCCACCAAAGCACCAAACAAGGGTACGGTGGCATTCAGCAGTGACGACAAGCCGGTGCTGATGGACAGCAGGGCGAATGCATACAAGGTGAAAGGTATGCCGGAGTTGAGCATGCCCAAAAAAAAGATTATTTTCCAGTGTTGTGTCAACGTCAGCCACTGACCACGCGCCAGCAGTAAGGGGAATAAAAACAGCGCGGCAATCCCGACTCGCACTCCGGCAGCTGGCAGAGCACCAAACTCAGCGGCACCCAGTCGAGTAAATAAAAATGACGCTCCCCAAATGGCTCCCAATGCGACAAACTCTGTGACCCAGGGTGTGTTTTTTCTGAGCGTCGTCAAAACGTGCTTTCAATTTTCAGTAAGGCCGCCTTGCGCTCCAGGCCGCCCGCATAGCCGGTCAGGGCACCCGTGGCACCAAGCACCCGGTGACAGGGCACGATGATGCTCAGTGGGTTGCGAGCGACGGCGCTGCTGACTGCACGCACGGCTGAGGGCCGACCCATCTGTGCGCTCAACGCGCCGTAACTACAAGTCTGACCAAAATCAATACTCAGCAGCGTCTGCCAGACCAGTTGCTGAAACGTTGTTCCAGCGCTCAAGTCCAGTGGTAGCTCGAACCGGACACGTTGCCCGGCAAAATACTGAGTCAACTGAGCCTCGGCTTGCTGCATGACCGGGTGCTGTGTCTGGGTAGGCCAACTGCTGGCATCGCTTTGATGGCGTTGCCCCTCAAACCAGATGCCGCTTAACCCTTTAGGATTTGCCGCCAGGCGTATGCAGCCCAGTGGACTGGCAAAGGTGGTGGTTACATTAAGTTCCGAAATTATCATGGTTTATTACCATCCAACGCATATCTGGTAAGCGTTAATAGCTATCAAAATAAAAGCAAATATAGGTCTGAATGATGCTTTGAAACAGACATCCCAGGAATCTCCCAAGGCACCGGATGATAAGCGCAGAGCACCGCATCAGCAGCAACCCAGTTCATGAAACCGGTTATGTGCCGCCTACAATTCAGCGCATCTTGATCCATTTTCACCTTCAGGGACAACGCATGCAGTTATCAACTTCGATCTTCAAGGCCTACGATATTCGTGGTGTCGTGCCCGCAACAATTGATGAAGCCGTTGCGCTGGCTTTAGGTCGCGCTTTTGGCACGGTGGCTCGTCGCGAAGGCTTGACAACCGTGGCAGTAGGGCGTGATGGGCGTTTGAGCGGTCCAGTCCTGAGTGCTGCGCTGATGCGCGGCCTGGCTGAAGTGGGTATTGAGGTGCTTGACATTGGTTTGGCAACGACCCCGATGCTGTATTTTGCAGCGCATACCCTGTGCACCAGCGGTATTCAGGTCACCGGCAGTCACAACCCCAAGGATTACAACGGATTCAAGATGGTGCTTGGTGGTCGAGCCATTTATGGCGATGAAATCCAAGCCCTGCGCCGGATGATGGAGTCAGAAACGTGGGCTTTGCAAGATGGCGGGCTGGTACGCACAGTGACTGTGCTGGCGGCTTATCAGGCGCGGATTGTGGGCGATATCAAACTGGAGCGCCCCCTGAAAATTGTGGTTGATTCTGGGAACGGTATTGCGGGTGCGTCGGCACCGGGCATTTTGCGCAGCATTGGTTGTGAAGTGACGGAATTGTTTAGCGAGGTTGATGGCAATTTTCCCAATCACCACCCTGACCCCAGCAAACCCGAAAATCTGCGCGATTTGACGGCTGCTCTGCAAACCAGTGATGCCGAGCTGGGATTGGCCTTTGATGGCGACGGCGACCGCCTGGGTATTGTTACCAAAGATGGCAACACCATTTATCCAGATCGTCAGATGATGCTCTTTGCCCACGATGTGCTGCAACGCGCTCCCGGTGGCACCATTGTTTTTGATGTGAAATGCTCGCAGCGCCTGGCACCGGCGATCGAAGCAGCGGGTGGTACGGCGCTGATGTTCAAGACTGG
>CAIYNH010000270.1 GCA_903927495.1 uncultured beta proteobacterium | reverse complement strand
GCCTTTCGTGGTTGCGGTGGTTGCGGGCTGGGTGAGGGGGTTGGCGCTGAATTGGGCTGCGCTGGTGTGGGGGTCTGCGCCGGTGGGCACGAAGCTCACCTCTAGGATGCGGGCTTGCTCAAAGACATGACGTACGGCCATGGTTTGGCCGTTGACGGTTTCGCTCGCGGCGGTTTGGCGCAGGTTGGCTTGCATGCCGACGGACAACTGAAGCGGGAAGCCCTCGGCCATCAGGGCGCTGATTTGGCGTCCGGCTTCGGTGGCAGTGGTGAGCTCGCCGGTGATGTGCAGGGCTGCACCCACGCGGCTTAGGGTGCCTTTGCCTGCGATGCTGTCGATACTGGCGTTGTGGTCAACCAAGACCGGAACATCTATGGCGTGCGGGTTTTGCAGGCTGGCCAGATCAATGGCAACGTCACCCAGCGCGCCATAGGCGGGGATAACGCCGCCACTGTAGGCAATGCCGGTGAAGCGGACCTTGTCGCTTGACGGTTGCGCTGCGAGCGTGACGCGCTGGCAGGCGAAGGCTAAATCCAGGCGGTAGGGTTTTGGCATGGCGGCATGGTGCCGCTGTGCGCTGTTTATTTATAGTGACTATTACGCGGCCAGCCCAAACATTGCCATTGCCTTGGCGCAAAGCACCGACGGTGGTATTCCGCACATACGCGCCAACTTAGTATAGGCAGGCAAGCATCGGCTTCGAACGCACTGAGTTTTTCAATCCCGTAAGGTTGGCGTAAGGTGGAAATTTTACTCCAGTTAACAGAATATATTCGGAACGATGTGAAATATATTTTGCGCCCATTTTCTGCATGCTTTTTGTTGTTTGATCTGTAGATTTATTTACATGCTGCGGTATAATATATTCTTTCACGTGAAGTATTATGCAGCTGACACCCTCTGATGTGATCCGAATGGATGAACTCATAAGCAATTTGCCACACGATTACGAGAAAACCGCCAGAGATTCAAAGGCATTTTTGAGGGCAAGAGTAATTAAAAGCCCTGCAGAGCTGATTCGCTTGGTGTTGTTGTATTGCGGCGCAGATCAGGCTCTGCGGGAGGTTGCAGGAACCATCACATTGCTGGGTGAGAGCATTTCTGATACGGCCGTTCATAAAAGGCTGCGAGCCTGTGGTGATTGGTTAAAAATGCTTCTGGAGCAAATGTGGTTTGCCGGTGTCACCAAACTCTCAGGCGCTTTGCGTCTGATTGTGATTGATGGAAGCTCTCTGAGTGTGCCAGGCGCTGATGGCACTTCCTATCGTCTGCACATTGCCATCGATTTGGTGAAGTTAGACATTCTTCACATTGAGCTCACCGACAAGCATGTCGGTGAGGGTTTGATGCACTTCCCCTTGCGGGAAGGTGACGTCGTGGTGGTGGACCGCGGCTACAACCATCCCGCTGACATCATAGAGATCACCGACAAGGGCACATTGCTCACGTTACGTCTGAACCCAAACTCCATGCGTCTTTACAGCGTGGGGGGTGAGCAAAAGATCAATGTATTCGATCTCCTGAGCCAGACCCAGACCGATCAGGTATGCCAAGAGGTGTGGATCACCAGCAAAGATGGAAAGTTCGTCAAAGCTTGGGTTCACGCGCAGCACTTGCCTGAGGAGTTACGCGCCGAAGCGCGGCGCAAATGCAGACAGAATTCCAAGTCAAAGAACGTCAAGCAAGAGACCTTGCTATATGCCGAATGGACAATGATCTTGAGCACCGTACCTCCACAGGCTCTGGATACCAACGCAGTGATGGCGTTGTACAGACTGCGCTGGCAAGTCGAATTGTTTATCAAACGTCTGAAAAGTCTTTTAGACATTGACAAGCTGCGTTGTGCTGAAGATTCCAAGCTCAATAAGGTGTGGATTTACGGCAAGTTGTTACTTGCCACAGTGCTGATAAGAAGGACTGACAAGAAATTTGGCGTCGGCGGACTTGAGCCAGAAAAGCCGCGCGATGTAACTCCCTGGCGATTCTGGAAGATGATCAAGAATGAATTAAAAGCGATAATCTTGGCGATTGACTCATGGAGCAGTCAACAATATGCGCAAGCAAAGAAAGTTATGACAGAGCGTCCGCGAAAACGTCAGTTGCAAAACTTACCTCCAAGAATTAGAGAACTTGTGGCACGGTTTCGTTAAAGCGATCACTTTCACCGATAGCACAAGTAAATACAGTATTAAGCATATTGCACCAGATTTAAACATTCTTCTGTATGGGAATGCCTCAGATCGAATGAAAAATTAAGTTGGCGCGTATGGGCCGAAGACTTCCAGCGCTGCGTAAACGTAACCGTCATACATGTCGGTACATACCGCTTTTACTGTTGCTCGAAGTACCGATGGAATCGATTCTAAAAATGCTTTGACACTGGATTTATCTCGCCCATCAAGAACGGCTACGACACGCAGCTGTTCATCTGCTTGCCGCGCGCTC
>CAIYNH010000269.1 GCA_903927495.1 uncultured beta proteobacterium | reverse complement strand
GTCACCGGAGCGGCCGGTTTTATTGGCTCCAACATCATTAAGGGTCTTAACGCCAGGGGCATGACCGACATCATTGCAGTTGATGACCTCACGCAAGGCGACAAATTTCGCAATCTTGCCGACCTGCAAATTTCCGACTACCTTGATGCAGACGTTTTTTACGACGACTACGCCAACGGCAGCTACGGTCAAATTGAGGCCATCTTCCATGAAGGTGCTTGCAGCGACACCATGGAAACCAATGGCAAGTACATGATGCAGAACAACTTTGCCACCTCGGTCAAACTCTACCAAGCCTGCCAAAAGCGGGGCGCACGCTTGCTCTACGCCTCCAGTGCTGCCACCTATGGCGGCTCAAACACCTTTCGGGAAGAGCCTGCGTTTGAGCGCCCTTTGAACGTTTATGGCTACTCGAAACTGCTGTTTGACCAACGCATGCGCCACGAATGTGGCGTGGAATTCCAGCGCTCCTTCGCCGGTAAAACCATGCAGGTGGTGGGCTTTCGCTATTTCAACGTCTATGGCCCACGCGAACAACACAAGGGCCGCATGGCCAGCGTGGCTTTTCATCAGTTCAACCAGTTCAAAGCCGAAGGCAAGGTCAAGCTATTTGGTGAATACGGTGGCTACCCAGCCGGTGGCCAAATGCGCGACTTTGTCTATATTGATGATGTCGTGGCGGTAAACCTGTGGTTTTTTGATCATCCCGCCATTTCTGGTATTTTTAATCTGGGTACCGGCCGCGCCCAGCCATTCAACGATGTAGCGAGCTCAGTTGTGAACAGCCTGCGACAAATCGCCGGAGAAAGCGCCCTGCCGCTGGCGGACTTGAGTACCGAGGGCTTGCTGGAGTATGTTTCTTTCCCCGATGCGCTGCGTGGCAAATACCAGAGCTACACCCAGGCCGACCTGAGCGCCCTGCGAGCCACCGGCTGTGATCATGCCTTTGCTGACGTACAAACTGGCGTTCGCAATTACGTGCAATGGCTGTCAAAGCAGGTTTAATCGTCAGCGCAAGCGCCCAATCACCCTGCATTCGGACTAAGTTTCATGCTCAAAAAATTTATCACCCTCGTTTCCTTGCTTTCGGCCACCCTGTGCTTTGCTGCGCTTGACATCAACAAGGCCACTGAAGCCGAGCTTGACAGCATCAAAGGCATTGGACCTGGCACTTCTAGCAAGATTCTGGACGAACGTAAAAAGAGCCCATTCAAAGACTGGCAGGACTTCATCGGTCGGGTCAAAGGCATCGGCCCGGTCAAAGCCAAGAAGTTTTCATCAGAGGGGGTGACCGTCAACGGTGCTGATTTCAAACCGGCCGCCGCTACGCCCAAAAAATAGGGTCTGAAACACCAAGACTTCGCCAATCTGCCACCATGACCTCTGTCTTTGCCATTTGTATTGGTGCCTGTATCGGAGCCCTGGCGCGTTGGGGCCTGGGTTTGTGGCTCAACCCCGGTGCTGTGCTGCCCTACGGCACCCTGGCTGCCAACCTGATTGGCGGCTACCTGATCGGTGTGGCAGTGGCCGTCTTCCAAGCCATGCCGCACTTGGACCCCGCTTGGCGGTTAGCCATCATCACCGGTTTTCTGGGCGCACTCACCACGTTTTCAAGCTTTTCAGCCGAGGTCGTTGGCATGCTTGGGCAACAGCGATACCTGTTAGCCTTTGGCACCGCCGCCCTGCACCTGTTCGGCTCGCTCCTGCTGACCTTGGCAGGCATCAAGAGTGCATCGTTTTTTATAGCTACCAACGCTTGATATACGGGCTACAGAAGCCGATTCGTTACTATTATTCTGGCAGACGAGCCAAGGCCTGAAAAACGCAAACTGCAGCATAAGCGTCATTGGCGGCATAGAGTAGTTGCGCCTGACTCAGTTGGGGCAAGGCCCAATTGGAGGTCGCAGCTTTTTTAGATTTGATAAAGCGCTGCTGAAACAACACCGCCACGGCCCCTTTGACACCCATGTCTTTGCGGTAGCCCCGCTCCCGAAACACAGTATTGAGCTCCAGCATGCCCACCACATCCACCCCCAGCTTGGACTGGATGCGCCGGCGGTCATCACCCAAACCAAAGCCAGCCTTGGTAAAACCTGGCAGCGCCAGCAATTGCGTCACCACGGAACGACACGCCGGATCGTGCAACTGAAATACCCACGCATGGTCTTGGGTCGCCAACTGCACCACATGCGGTCCATCAGACACTTCGCCTTGTACAAAAGTAGGTTTTGATTCGGTGTCGAAGCCCCAAACTGCAGTAGCCATAAGTGCGATCTGCGCGGCTTGCGCCTGCTCGCTGGTGACAACCCGTGTGACACGTTCTGCCCCCAAGCGGGCAAACTCGGGTAACAGCGCAATTTGTTCTTTGCTCGGGGTAGTGTGGGTGGCGTGCATGAAAGGTTAACTTGGACTGCTGTTCGGATAGGGTCAATGTAGCGCTTTTGATGGAGCTGGAGGGAAACCCTACCAGACACCTTCAGTCCAGTCAGCCATTTACACCAAAATTTTTACCAGATAATTATGAAAACAATAGCAGCTAATGCTTATTCAGTAAGTCTTACAGGAGCATTTTCTATATTTTTTTGGTGACGCAGTTGCGCATCATGGAAAACGACAAAAGCGCAGGACAAGCATCATTCGGAAGAATCGGTACTTTTGTAACTTTCATGGCCCTCAGCGTCATTGTTCTTCGTCAATCAGCGCAAGCATGCTCGCGTGTTGCAGTTTTTCAGACAAGGCAAGTAATTGCAGCAAGAGTTCAGGGTCCAAACCGGAACCATATCTCTCAAGCCAGGCATCCACCTCCAGACCACGCCCCTCAAACGCCAACTGCCCAAGCGTGGATAAGTCACCGTCCATCTCATTGAGTCGATCTCTCGCGACCGATAGTTCAGAAACTGGCTCTGGAATTGATTCAGCCACAGTCCATTTAATCTGCAATAAATCACCCAGCACCTGCTGCAGTTCTTCGACCCTTACAGGTTTAAGCAGTTGTGCGCTGAAGCGCGTAGTATTGAAATCACCGTTTTCGGTTGGGTTGACTGGTGCAGCGGACACCACCACCACCGGCAAATCGGGGCGGTTAGTTTTGCACCATCGCAGAAGTTCGTGGCCCCCACCATCGGACATGTACTGATCAGTCAGCACCAAGTCCACACCTTCACCCTGATAACCTTGGAGCAAAGCTATCGCTGGCATAGCACCATCGGAATGCAACACGTCAAAGCCCATACTGGTGAGCAAATCAAACATTACATCTCGATGTTCAGGTGCATCATCCACCAACAAGATGCAGCGCACCGGACCTTCAATAGCTTGCAAAATGAGGGAATGTGACCCGATTGAGGGCTCCAGCACAACATCGGCTTCGTTCGCTTCGGTTGTCAGGATTGTGAAGCTGAACTCGCTACCTCGACCAAGCTCTGATTTCACTTCAATGTCACCCCCCATCAGTCGCACACATTGCCGGGAAATGGCCAAACCCAATCCAAAACCAGCATTCAGCGATGGCGCTTTGCTGGCAATACCCTGCGTAAAGGGTTCGAAAATTTGGAGAAGTTCGACATCAGAAATGCCAGACCCCGTGTCCGTTACAGAAAACCGCAATTCTGCCGGGCGCAGTTGCGTCAACATTTCACCGTTGAGCTTTCCCACCTCTGGAGGAGCAGCCAGAAAACGGCCTTCGAAAGTCAAGGTAATCTTGCCTGCTCGTGTTGCTGCACAGGCGTTGGCGATCAGGTTATTTAAGACCTGGCGCAAACGGTTTTGATCAACCCACACCACCGGTGTGGTCACACAGCCTTCAAGCACCAGCCGATTGCCAGCGCCTTGAGCCAACGGTTGCGCCTGCTCAAGAACATCACGGACCAAAGCACTGACATAGGTGGCCCGAGGCTCCAGGCGAAGTTGCCCCTCTTCACCCCTGGCGAATTGCAGCAGTTCGTCAATCAGAGCCAGCACCCCGTTGCCGCTGCGTGCCATGGCTTCCAACAAGGATGCCGCTTTGATCTGATCTTGGCCATGTGCAAGGTTCTGTGCTAGCGCGCGCCGGGCCAAGTCGCCGTAACCCATAAAGGTGTGTAGCGGCGAACGCAAATCATGTGACACACGGGCCAAAAATTCGCTTTTGAAACGGTTCGCAGCCT
>CAIYNH010000268.1 GCA_903927495.1 uncultured beta proteobacterium | reverse complement strand
TGTAAGTCATATCAACAAACCATTTGTCGTTCAAAGCCAAGGTCGCCCCGATTTGTGGAGTCAGTACGAACTTTGAGTCCACCGTGATCTTGGTTGGTGTGCCACCGGGGTTAGTTGTGGCCGTCAACTTACCGCTGCCTTGCTCGTTAAAGAAATAGGCGTAGGTTGCTCCCAAGCCCAAATAAGGCCGAAATTTTGCACTGGCCTCCAGAAAGCGGTATTGCAAAAAGACCGTCATTGGCAGCGCCTGCACTTCGCCCAGATCACCGGTACCGGCCATAGAGCCAGCCCCAATGATTTTGTGCTTGAAAGGCAGTGCTACAGGCACGTCGACAGCCACGTTGTTGGTCAGCATGTAAGTCACGCCACCTGACAATTGGGTATCAGCACCCACATCGGTTTTGGTGCAACCCGTGGGGCCGTTGCCAAAATCTGGGGCAGTCATGCAACTGCTGGTGACATCTGGGGTGATTTTGGTAACACCCGCGCGCACCATCCAGGTTCCTGCGGTTTGAGCGCACACACTTGCTGCAACAAAAGCGGTAGCTGCAACGACGAACTTCACTTGGTTTTTCATAAAAGTTTCTCCTTGAAGTTCAGTAAATTAGAGCCAGCCAGCCAAGACCATTTTTTGGGTCACGTACTGGGCCAGGAGTTTGTAACCGTAGGGCGTTGGGTGCACACTGTCAGCAAACAGGAAATGCAAGGCTTGGTCTTGCGTCACAGTGTTGCCCTTAGAGTCTTTTGTCACCAGCGTGCTGGTGGTGCATACCAGAGAGCTGGCAGTCGTTGCATCCGCAGGATTAACCGGCGTTTTGGCTGGATCACAAGCGACATCTTTGACGTTACTTAAAGCGTAGTGCGCCGGGTTGGCAATTTGACGTTGATTTTCAGAAAATGCATCCACGAACAGTATTCCATTGGTGGCGGCATCAGGCGTGGCACCAAGCTGTACAGCGAGCTTATTATTGAACGCCATGGTCATTGCCAGCACCAACTGTTGGGTCGAATTGTCAGCAACAACGGTTTTCGTCGCATCGGTGTAAACGATTGTTCCCATCGCATAGGGCGTTTGACTGACATCGGGAATGTTAACGACCACGATATGTTGAGCTCCATTGGCCTTCATGCTATTGATCGCTGTCGCCAAAGTTGTTGCAGCGGCTTCCATTCCTCCTTTTGCCGTCGAGAGTGTGAATGCTTTGACAGAGTTGCCTGCGGCCGTTGGCGCAGTAGCTAATGCGCTGTTTGTGTAGACATTGGTTGCAGCGTCGATGCCAGCGGATTGTGCTACTGCGGTGATGATGCTGGTTGGGGTTGCACCAGCAGCGGCAGCAGCGGTGCCGGCCGCGGTGTTGAGTGCTGTACCGAGCCTGGTTTGTGTCGTTGCATCAGCTGGCGCACCACCCAGCAACGCTGCTGCGAGTGTGGGTATCGCCGTTGTCATCAGGTAGTTAGGTACCGCTGTTTGCAAGTTGGTCGTCTGCGCGAACAAGTCATTTGCACCAGCAAGCACAGTAATCAGCTCTTTTCCTGTGAAAGTGGCGGAGCCAGAATCTACCGCGTAGTTTGAAATTTGCTTGGTTACCGCCTCTGTCAGCGGTCCTGTCGTAGCCGTTCCTGCAGCAACAGCTGCTGCACCAGCCACGGAGTTGCCATTGCCAACACCGTCTGCAACGCGCGCGCCACCTTGAGCGTAGTTGGTGCAACCTGTGACCTTGATTTCAACCATTCCAAAACCACCCGCCCGGGCCGCGCAGTTGACCTTGCCCGTTGCAGCAGCAGACACCAGTTGGGCCCAGTTGTAGCTTGGTGTTGGATTTGATCCCACAGCACCGGCAATGCCGTTGATGTTGAACATACCACCTCCGGCCGCACTGGTAAGTCGTGTGGACGCAATCAATCCTGGGCCATAACTGCCGGCATCGCTCAAGCTGTCACCAAATGACACTACGGCTGTGTAACTAATCGCCGGCGCCTGATTTCCATCACCACCACCTCCGCACCCCGCGACCAGCAGTGCTGCGCCGAGAGCGGTCGCCAGAATTTTGAATTGCCTCATCAGTGATCTCCAAATAATAGTTAGAAAAGAACGATCGTGCTATTTTCAAGATAAATCTTAACCCTGAAATGGTGAGCCGAAAATCGGGTAAACCCGAGTGACGGGTTTCTACCGATAGCGCAGCTTCATGATCAAAATCGTACTGGCCAGTGACAGTGTGACCACGTTGGCGATCACGACGGGCCAGGCTTTGATCATCAGGCCGTAAACCATCCAGAGGGCCACTCCAGCCGTAAAGGCGCTGTACATGCCCAGCGAAATGCCGCTGACGTCTTTGGTTCTGAAGGTGTGCCACGCTTGCGGTAAAAAGCTCAGGGTGGTGAGGATGGCGGCCAGTGTGCCGATCAGATCAATCAGGGTCATGGTGTGGATAAACAGTTTGGGGGCAGATGCCAGGTAGGCATCACTGACTCTGATTGTCCACGACGGTCCACTCCAGCAGTGCGTCCAGTGCTGGGCGCGCCGCAGCCGCATTGGCGTGGTTGACCATGGCCACCACAATGTAGCGCTTGCCGCTGGCACCATCTGCATAACCGGCGATGGTCGACACATCGCGCAGGCTGCCGGTTTTCAGGTGGGCGCTACCGGCGGCGGCGCGGCTGTTCTTGAGGGTGCCGTCCATGCCGACGATCGGCAGCGACGAGATCAGTTCGGGCATCCACGGCGCGGCGTAAGCCAGGAGCAGCAAGTGCCCCAATGCTTGCGCACTGATGCTGTTGCGCCGCGACAGGCCTGAGCCGTTGTCGATCTCGGGTACGTCGGTGCTGCTGATACGGCGCAGCCACCATTGCCGAACTGCCGCACGCGAACTCTCCGGCGTTGAAGCGGCATTGCTGCCTGGGTTGCTCAGTTCTTTGTCGCTCTGACGGGGTAAACCCAGTGTCATAAAAACCTGCTGCGCCATGACGTTGTTGCTGAACTTGTTGATGTCGCGAATCACCTCGGCAAGGGTCGGCGAGCTGAACTCGAAGCTGGCAGGAAGCGCTGGCGCGATACCGTCGCGCACCGTGCCGCGGAGTTTGCCACCCATGCTGCGCCACAGGCCCTCAATGGCGCGGGCGTTGTAACTGGCTGGGTCGGCGTAGGCTACAGCCCAGACTTTTTCGCCGCAAGCCTGCGGGTAGTTGCCGTTAAAGCGCACGCGTGTGGCCTCGGAATAATCAGCTTTTAAGGCTGCACGGTAGTTACCGCAAGCGTTAGAAGCTATGTTATTTGTAGCGATCATGGGAACACTTGCAGGGTGCTGCAAACCCCACAGCGGCGGCTCAAACTGCACCTGGGCAGTATGTCCGAGCGCATTGGGTGTGAACGTCATCAGCAGAGATTTGAAGTTGATCAGCAGCGCATCGGGGGCGGCGTTGTAGGGGCGCAACGGTTCGCCGTCAAACTCAGCCGGGTCTGTGGCGGGCACGTTAAAGGCCCTTCGATCGAGCACGATGTCGCCAGCGATGGTGTAAATGCCAAGCCCTTGCAGGCGATGCAGCAGCAGCCACAGCCGCTCCAGTACGAGCTTGGGGTCGCCCTGGCCCTGAATTACGAGGTTGCCTTTGAGCAAGCCAGCCACAACCGGGCCATCAACCCAGACCGGTGTGCGCCAGACAAATGCCGGGCCCAGCAAGTCCAGCGCGGCCGAGGTGGTGACCAGTTTCATTACCGAGGCTGGGTTCATTCGCACGGTGGCTCGGTGGCTCAGGCGTGCCGGGGTTTTGCCATCAGCTTCCAGCACCAGCAGGGCCACTGCGTCGCTCGGTATCTTGGCGCGGGCCAGGGCCTCAGACACGCTGGCTGGCAGGGTTTGGGCATGGGTGATTGGGCTGGCCAGTAGCGTGCAGGCCAGCAACAGGGGAAATTTGAGTAGCAAGGGCATGAACCAATGCGCTATGGCGGGCGATCTGCCATTGTTGGTGGGAGAACCTTGCCAGCAGGTGGAAGGGGCCATCGGGATATTACCCATTTAGCTGAGATCTCGGCCTACAAGTCGCGATGTCACTCGCAAGCCGCTACGGCATTCCCAGCGTTTCCGCCTCTAATACGACAATATTCCGGCTGGCTTTGCTGAATTCCACGCCGATCAGGTGAATCGGCTAACCTCG
>CAIYNH010000267.1 GCA_903927495.1 uncultured beta proteobacterium | reverse complement strand
TCGATGCCTAGACGAGGCATCGGCGGCATCGGCCATACTTGGGACTGGGCCAGTTACTGGAGCACTCAAGTTGAATCTCACCCAATGCTGACCGACTTCACCTAAAAGTCGGTAAATTGAATTACGCTCGACTACCCGCGACCGATCAATATGTTCGGTGCTTTGACTCGGCCAGCTATGAAAGAAATTACATGAACATCTTGTCCTCAATCGTCAGCCGGCTGATGCTCCTGGTTTCTTTGCCCCTGTTAGCTTTGTTGGTGGCAGCCGGGTTTGGCTCAACCAATGAATGGGTCAAATACAAAACCACCCATGAAACAGAAAAGTTGATGCCGATTGCGGTGGCCTTGAGTGATGCCATTCACAACTTGCAAATTGAGCGCGGCAGCAGCACAGGTTTCAGCCAATCGGGAGGTAAAAAATTTGCGGACGTGATGCTCAAGCGCCGTGAAGTGACCGACAGCAGTATTCTGGCACTCAAAAGTGCGGCACAGGCCTCTTCCAGACTGGTGGCCGATACCTTGGAGCGCCTAGCTGGCTTGGGCGCGGCACGGGAAGACATCTCTTCTTTCAAAAAAACCGGCCCGCAAACCGCTTTTTATTACACCGAAACGATCACGGTTTTACTGAAATCACTGGCGGCCATCAGTGTGCAAGATCTTGACCCGACAGTGTCACGCAAGATGACGGCCTATTTTTCAATTGTCAAAGGGAAAGAGTGGGCGGGTCAGGAGCGGGCCTTTTTGACTGGCATTTTCGTAGCCGACACCATCAGCATTGCGCAATTTCAAGGGTTTATGGAACGACTATACAAACAGGAGAGCAACTTTGATGTCTTTTTGACTTACGCCACAGAATCTGAACGAAGGGCTTTTTCGAGCCTTGGCCAACTTACATCCTCGGGCGAAGTTCTCAGGATGCGTCAGTTGGTGGTGGAAAAGAACTTGGGCGGTAAATTTGGGGTGGCCAGTGAAGCTTGGTTCGATGAGGCCACCAAGCGTATTGATGCCATCCGCCAAATCGAGCAAGGCTTGTCGGGCGATGTCCTGAAAATTGCGCACAACACTGCTGCCATCGCCTTTGAAAGATTCTTGCTGTACTTGTCAGCCACACTGGTTTGTCTGGTCCTGACGCTGGCACTGTCGTTTTGGATTATTCGAAACTTGCTGCGCGAGCTCGGGGGTGAGCCGGCCTATGCGGCGTCGATTGCCCAAGAGGTGGCCGACGGCAACTTGACCCTGACCATTGTTACCCGGCCCAACGACCAGAGTAGTTTATTGTTTGCCATGAAAACCATGGTGACCAAGCTCGGCCAGGTAGTCAATGATGTCAATGGTGGGGCCCAAGCGCTGGCCAGTGCCTCAGTGCAAATCAGTGCCACAGCCCAATCGCTGTCACAAGCGGCCAGCGAACAAGCGGCCGGAGTCGAAGAAACCAGCGCCAGCATGGAGCAGATGACCGCCTCTATTGCGCAGAATACAGAAAATGCCAAGATCACTGACAGCATCGCCGGCAAGGCAGCCGATGATGCGGTCGAGGGGGGACGAGCGGTGGCGGCCACGGTTGATGCGATGAAACTGATTGCAAAAAAAATTGGCATCATTGACGACATCGCAGCGCAAACCAATTTGTTGGCATTGAACGCCGCGATTGAGGCCGCCCGCGCTGGCGCGAACGGCAAGGGCTTTGCCGTGGTCGCCGCCGAAGTGCGCAAACTCGCTGAGCGCAGCCAAGTGGCCGCCCATGAGATTGGCTCTGTGGCAGTCAATAGCGTGGCACTGGCTGAAAAGGCTGGTTGTTTGCTGGCCGAGATTGTTCCCAACATCCGCAAAACATCAGACTTGGTACAGGAGATCGCGGCGGCATCGTCCGAACAAACCAGTGGTGTTGGGCAGATCAACGTGGCTGTGGGTCAGCTCAGTCAAATCACACAGCAAAATGCCTCGGCCTCGGAAGAGCTGGCCGCCACCTCCGAGGAAATGAATGGTCAAGCTGAACAGTTACAACAAACCATGAGGTTTTTCAAGCTTTGAGGCAGTGCGCCGCTGAGTCACCAAAATGCTATGAATAGTTTAGTGCCTTCAGCAATGTCCACAGGCGCTAGAGTCGTATTTGGCTTTAGGAAATGAGCGCATCCGGTGGCGATTCATAGTGGCGTGGGTAGTTATTGCGAACGGGTGGCGGCATCGGCAAGGCAAGGAAAGGAAAGGCAAGGCTAGCGCCCACTGGCTGAGTCGAACCTCAACAGTTTGAATCGCACCCGGTGCAGCCAGACCGCCACGCCGGAGGAACTTGAGTGTGTGATACTTCCAAGTGTCGATAGTAATTAGGGATGCGCAAGATAACCGACAGTCAATTTGAGGGTGCTGATGGGCTTCAGTGCGAGAGGCTCTGAGCGAGGTGGTGCTAGCCACAGCGAAGGGCCACCACACACTGCGCCCACCAGTGCAACCGAAAATGGAATACTGCTAATTTTTGCATTCGTAACCACCAAGAAGTAATGATCCGGGATCAATCACCATGACTTTTGCACTGGAAACAGCCGCCCATCCTGAGGGTTTGCGCCGGGTGGCGATTGACCCGGTCTCACGCGTCGAAGGCCACGGAAAGGTGACGCTGCTGCTAGATGAGCGCAATCACATCCAACAAGTACGCCTGCACATCGTTGAATTCCGTGGTTTTGAGAAATTTATTGAAGGCCGCCCTTACTGGGAGGTGCCGGTGATGGTGCAGCGCCTTTGCGGCATTTGCCCGGTCTCGCATCATTTGGCGGCGGCCAAGGCGTTTGACCGGGTGCTGGGTGCAACTCCGGTCAGCGCCAGCGCTAACGCGGTGCGCCGCCTGATGCACTACGGTCAGATTCTGCAATCCCATGCACTGCATTTTTTCCACCTGTCTTCGCCCGATTTGTTATTTGGTTTTGACTCCGAAGTGGCCAGGCGCAACATTGTGGGGGTGGCGCAAGCCCACCCGGAGATTGCCAAAAAGGGTATTTTGTTGCGCAAGTTCGGTCAAGAAATCATCCGAATCACCTCTGGCAAGCGGGTCCACGGCACCGGTGCCGTGCCGGGTGGCATCAATAAGCTGGTGACCGCTGCAGAGCGTGACAGTTTGTTGCGTGATTTGCCCCAAATGTTGCAGTGGGCGCAAGACTCTGTCGATATTGCCAAGCAATTGCACGCGCAAAACCCGGTGCTGTACAAGCACTTTGGCAGTTTTCGATCTAACTTGATGTCTCTGGTGCGCGCTGATGGTGCCATGGATTTGTACGATGGCGTGCTTCGAGCACGCGACGCTGAGGGCCGCATCCTGTTCGATGGTGTCGATGATCAACGCTATCTGGAATTGATCGAAGAAGAAGTACGGCCCTGGAGCTACATGAAGTTTCCGCACCTGCGCAGCCTGGGTGCTGAAAAAGGCTGGTACCGGGTCGGGCCGCTGGCCCGGGTACAAAACTGCGACTTCATCCCCAGCGCACGCGCCGAACTTGAGCGCCAGGCCTTTGTAGCCTGGGGCATGGGCGAGCTGGTACACGCCTCACTGGCCTACCACTGGGCTCGCATGATCGAAATGCTGCATGCCGTGGAGGTGATTGCAGAGCTGCTGACCGACCCGGCGCTGCTGTCAGGCGACTTGCTGAGCACCGGAGTCCGCCAGCGCAGCGGTGTCGGCATGATCGAAGCGCCGCGCGGCACATTGATCCACGACTACGAGGTGGGCGATGATGATTTGGTTACGCGCTGTAACCTGATTGTGTCGACCACCCACAACAATCAGGCCATGAATGAGGCGGTTCGGGCGGTTGCGCGG
>CAIYNH010000266.1 GCA_903927495.1 uncultured beta proteobacterium | reverse complement strand
TTCAGTTTTCAAGCTTAAAAAGTCTGCCACCTCAGCGGGCGATTTATCCACACACATCGCGGGAGTCAATGCCCCGCCCTCTCCGCGAGCAAAACCTGCGCGTTGCTCCGGTGTGGCATCAGTCGGCAATTCAGTTGTGGCAAATACCAGCAGCAAGCGCTGCACCGAGGTTTGCTGGCGGGCTGCGTTTAGCAAGTCATCGAAATTAGAGAGATACATGTTTCTTTTGGGGGTTGTAGGCATCATCAATTTCGTTAAAAAGCGGCTCAGACAAATGTTCGATGTAGGGTCCGTGTCCGCTGTGGGTGGCTTCTGAGGCAGGCACAAATTGTCCAGATCGAACATCAAACACATGCACCTCGCCCTCTTCAATCACATAGTGCCAGCCGTGCAGGGTGACCAGACCCAGTTCAACTTGGGCCCGCACCATGGGGTAGCCCATCAGTCGTTCAAGTTGCAAGACCACTGCGCGTTGTTCTGTGCGGCGCAACGCCTCGGGCGAGACCTGTACCGGCAGTGCCGCTTCTCGGCCCAGTTCAAGCCAGGCGCTCAGATTTTTGGCTTGTGGATCGACCTCTTCATAGAGCGCCCTGATGCCACCACAATGGCTGTGACCACACACCACAATACGTGAAACCTTAAGGTTAAGTACTGCAAATTCAATAGCAGCCGATGTACCGTGGTAGCCAGCTGAACCATCATAAGGGGGTACAAAAGCACCCACATTGCGGACCAGGAACAATTCGCCTGGACCCGTACCTGTCAAAAGGTAAGGAACCAGTCGTGAGTCAGAGCAACCAATGAACAAGATGCTCGGGTGTTGCCCATGGGTTACCAGAGTCTGAAACTGCTCCTGAACGCCAGGAAAGGTGTGGTCGTGGAATCGACGCAGACGCTCTAACAGATCGTCTGGCATACCGACTTCATCTCCTTTTTAATTGCCATCACTGAACCAGCGCAGACTTGGCCTCATCCAGCATAACTCCCTCAACCGTGGCGGCACCAGCCAGCAGGCTCAAGTATTGACGCAGTGCGGTAATGTAGGCTTTTTGCTTCAAGGCCATGGTAACCGCGCCGCGAACCGAATCGAAGGACTGGGCCACACCGGCTTCACGGCCAAGCACTTCCACCACGTGCAGGCCAAAGCGGCTGTGCACCAGGCGCGGTAGCACACCCACTTCCTGATGCCCAAACAACTCCGTGGCAAACTCTGGTGCGCAGTCGGATGCGCCAAGCCAACCCAGTTGACCACCTCGGCTCCGCTGGGGCAATTCGACAGCGTGCTGGCAGCTTTGGCAAATGCGTCCTCAGCAGCGTGGCCATCATGACAGCGCACGTTAAGCAGACAAGCTTCCGCCTGCTTGCGCAATGCGTTCAGATCAATGCCCTCGGTCACGGCAAACAGGATGTGTCGAACCTGCACCCGTTCTCCAGTGGTGTACGTGGATTGATGCGCCGCATGATGACGCCAGCAGGCGGCATCTGAGGGTTCGGGAATTAGCAGATTCTTTTCAAGTAGCGCCTCAATGGCGGCCGAGGCTGCATCACTTAATATCCCATCGGTACCTGGGATATCACTTGCCGACAACAAGCCTTCAGTGATGGCCGCCTGCCGCAGCAACTCTGAGCAAGCACGCTGGCGAAGTTCGTCGGCTTCAGGCGCGTCACTCAAGGTATTGAGCGCTACGCCATTGATGCTCGCAACCGACACAGGTTCTATGGAAAGTGTTTGCATGGTCAATCCCCAGGTTTTGCTCAAACGCCAGCGCCAGAGCGTGGTGGCTGAATCTGGCCGGCCGGCACATTCAGCCGCCGCGCACGCACCACTTGGTAGGGGCGGGCCAGATAGGCGAGGGTGCCAAAACCACTCCATACATGAACCAGTCGGGTGAACGGGAAAATCACAAAAATGCTCATACCCAAGAACATGTGTAGTTTGAAGATAAATCCGGCTTCTGCCAGCAGTTCAACAGCGCCTGGTTGGAAAGTCACAATAGATTGAGCCCAGCCGGCCAGTTTCATCATCATGCTGCCGTCCAGATGCTGGCCCGATAACGGCACAGTAGCCAGACCTAAAGCCAGTTGCAACCACAGCAGCACCAGCAAAACGATGTCGCTGGTTTTGGAGTTGATGCGAATGCGCGGTTCGGTCAACCTGCGGTGCAACAAAATGCTGACACCGATGAAGCCCAACAAGCCGGCCAAGCCACCACTGACCATAGCCATAAGTTGTTTGTTGCCAGCGCTGATGAAGTGCTCATACATAAAGTGTGGTGTCAGCAAACCCATGGTATGACCCGCTAACAGAAACAGCACACCAATATGAAATAGGTTGCTACCCCAACGCAACTGACCCGCTTTAAGAAGCTGCGACGAATCGCTTTTCCATGTGTACTGATCCCGGTCGAAGCGGATCAAACTGCCTAACAAGAAAATTGAGAGGGCGATGTAGGGGTACACGCCAAACAGGAGATTGTTGAGTGTGTTCATGATGTGGCTCCAGCAGATGCAGAAGCCGTGGTTCTGGCTGCCGCAGTTTTGACAAAGTGAATGGGTTGGGGTTGGTCAGGCTTGATTTGCCCCTTGGAGGAACAGCCATCAAACACCACAGGTTCTTCCCAGGTGTCATCCAGTGGCTCGTCCTGAATTACTTTTACCGGGTGTGCTTTTTCACCGCTGAGCTCCAGCAGCGCTCCAAGGACGCTGGCGTAGGGACTGTTGCGCTGCTGCAATGCGTTGAAAATTGCATTGAAGATGTGCGCCATCTCGCTCAGGAAAGAACGCGCCTCCTGCGGTGGCTGAGTCGATACAAATTCAAGCACCACCGGCAGGTAGTCGGGCATTTCGTTGGGGCCAAGAAATAAGCCGGCCTTTTCATAGGTCTGGGTCAGATCAATCATGGCCGGACCACGCTCACGCGAATCCCCATGCACGTGCTCGAACAGGTGCAAAGAGGTGGCACGGCCGCGATCAAACACTTCAACGTATTCGGCCTCGTTGTCCAACGAATTACCGCGTTGCAGTGCGCTGATGAGCGCTTCAAGCTCGACCAGTCGCGCTGCCGGAACAGCGCATTCAGTCAGCAGCGCCTGCCGCATATCATCCAGGTCAGCGCGCAATAGTGCATCTGGGTATGACAACAGTCGGGCCAATACGCGCAAGCTGCGCGAGGCTCCGGTGATGTTGGAGAAAATCGCCATGGTCTATACCTCCGCCTTGATCGGGATGGTGCGCCGTTTGGTGCCCCCAAACAAACTGGCCTCGCTGGCACCATCCGAGCAACCATTGCCAAACGAAAAGCCACAGCCGCCGCGCAAATCAAAGGTGTTTTCAGCGTATTCGCGGTGGCTGCTGGGAATGACAAAGCGGTCTTCGTAATTGGCGATTGCCATTACCTGGTACATCTCTTCAACTGCCAATGGCTTCATCTGGACTTGTTCCAGTGCAGCCAGGTTCGGCTTGCCATCGACATGTTTGCCACGCTGGTAAGCGCGCATCGCCAGCATGCGCTCGAGCGCACGTTCGACAGGGAAAGTGTCACCAGCAGTGAGCAGATTGGCCAGATACTTGACCGGAATGCGCAGTTGCTTGACATCCGGAATTTCCCCATTGATACCGATGTTCCCGGCGTTGGCGGCGGCACTAATCGGTGACAGTGGTGGCACATACCAGACCATCGGCAACGTACGGTACTCAGGGTGCAAGGGCAAGGCGACTTTCCACTCCACAGCCATCTTGTAAACCGGACTCTTGCGTGCGGACTCCATCCACTTGTCGGGAATACCGTCGATGCGAGCTTGCTCAATGACTTTCGGGTCATTTGGGTCCAGAAAGATGTCGAGCTGCGCCTGATACAGGTCACGATCACGCTCGACGCTGGCGGCTTGCGCAATGCGGTCGGCATCGTACAGCAGCACACCCAGATAGCGAATCCGGCCGACGCAGGTTTCACTGCACACCGTAGGTTGGCCCGATTCAATGCGTGGGTAGCAGAAGATGCACTTTTCGGCCTTGCCACTTTTCCAGTTGTAGTAAATTTTCTTGTACGGACATCCACTCACGCACATCCGCCAGCCACGGCATTTGTCCTGATCGATCAGCACAATGCCGTCTTCCTCGCGCTTGTAGATCGAACCGGATGGACACGAAGCCACACACGCCGGGTTCAGACAGTGCTCGCACAGGCGTGGCAGGGACATCATGAAGGTGTTCTCAAACTGGCCGTAGATGTCCTTCTGGATATCGTCAAAGTTCTTGTCCTTGCTGCGCTTGGAGAACTCGCCGCCCAGAATTTCTTCCCAATTCGGGCCCCAGACGATCTTTTCCATGCGCTTGCCGGTGATCAGGCTGCGTGGCCGAGCGGTCGGTGCAGCCTTGGACTCAGGTGCCGATTGCAAATGCGCGTAGTCAAAAGTATAGGGCTCGTAGTAGTCGTCAATCTCGGGCAAGTAAGGGTTGGCGAAGATACGCATCAGCAGCTTCCACTTAGGACCCTGGCGTGGTTCGATCTTGCCATCAGCCTTGCGAACCCAGCCCCCGTTCCACTTCTCCTGGTTTTCCCATTCCTTGGGGTAACCAATACCGGGTTTGGTCTCGACGTTGTTGAACCAGGCGTATTCCATGCCTGGGCGGCTGGTCCAGACGTTTTTGCAGGTGACCGAACATGTGTGGCAACCTATGCACTTGTCCAGGTTGAGCACCATGCCAATTTGTGCGCGAATTTTCATATCTGTTCTCCTTAGGCGTGGGCCGGGGTTGATTCAGTGGACGAACCCTCGTCATCGAGCCAGTCCACCTTGGCCATCTTGCGCACCACGACAAACTCATCACGGTTGGTGCCAATCGTTCCGTAGTAGTTGAAGCCGTAGCTGAACTGGGCGTAACCACCAATCATGTGGGTAGGTTTCAGCACAATGCGGGTCACCGAGTTGTGAATGCCACCTCGCGCACCGGTGATTTCCGAGCCGGGGGTGTTGATGACCTTCTCTTGCGAGTGGTACATCAGCGTCATGCCGGGGTTGACGCGCTGACTGACTACCGCACGGGCCACAATCGAGCCGTTGATATTGAAGAGCTCGATCCAGTCGTTGTCTTCAATACCCGCGCTCTTGGCATCGTCTTCACTGAGCCAGACCACACTGCCACCCCGGTTCAGCGTTAGCATCAACAGGTTGTCACTGTAGGTGGAGTGAATACCCCACTTCTGGTGCGGCGTGATGAAGTTCAGGGCAATTTCCTTGT
>CAIYNH010000265.1 GCA_903927495.1 uncultured beta proteobacterium | reverse complement strand
CTGGGACCCGGATTTCAATACCGCTGACCTGCCGATGCTGATGCGCATCAATGATCTGCCGCTGCGCTACCGAAAGCACTTCTTGAAAACACGATGCAAGCTGATTTCACGTACTGTAAAAGATGATACCTATGGTGATTTATGGCATCATGGAAAACTGAATTTTCTTGGGATGAATCAGCCGCAGGAAGGGTTGTCACACGCTTGTCACAAATATTCCGAACAATCGGTCATCCATTTGTAATATATTGACCCAGGATGTTATGCAGCCTTTAACGCCCAACTTGAAAACATCACCAGCCTCAGTAGAGGCGGTGCTGCTGGACCGTGACCGCAGCATTCTGCAGTTCAATGAGCGGGTGCTTGACTGGGCGTATCGGAAAGACGTGCCACTGCTGGAGCGCTTGCGCTACCTGTGCATCGTGTCATCCAATCTGGATGAATTTTTTGAGGTGCGGGTTGAGCCACATTTGACAGCCAACAAAAACAGGGATGCCAAAGGGCTTTACACCACCGCCTCTTTTGAGCGACTTTCCCAAGCCGCGCACAGCCTGGTTGCCAGTCAGTACGCGCTGTACAACGATGCCTTGATGCCGGCACTGGCCGTTCAGGGCATCAAAATCATGTCGCACGGGGAACGTAACGAAGCGCAACGGCGCTGGGTCAAGCAGTACTTTGAGCGCGAAGTGCGCCCCTTGTTGATTCCGGTGGGGCTGGACCCCTCCCACCCGTTTCCGCAAGTAGCCAACAAGTCCCTTAATTTCATCGTGCGCCTGGGTGGCCTCGATGCCTTCGGGCGAGCCAATGACATTGCCATTGTCAAGGTGCCACGGGTGCTGCCACGGATGATTCGAATGCCCGAAAAAGTCTCGGGTGGTGCCAATATTTTTGTCTCGCTGTCGAGTGTCATCCGTGGCCACCTGGCCGATCTGTTTGCGGGCCGTGATGTCGGGCAGTTTTCGCAGTTTCGGGTCACGCGCCACTCCGATCTAGCGGTTGATGAAGACGAGGTCAAGAATTTGCGCACGGCCTTGCGCCAGGGCTTGCAACACCGCCATTTTGGCCAGGCCGTGCGGCTTGAGGTGTCGGCTGGCTGCTCTGAGTACCTGTCAGACTTTCTGCTTAAGCAATTTGATTTGCCCGCTGGCGCTTTGTACCGGGTGCCGGGCCCGGTCAATCTGGTTCGGCTGACCCAATTGATCGATCTGGTGCAAGCACCACACCTGTGTTTTCCCCCGCACGCGCCGTGTTATCCAACACAACTGATACCGGGCATGTCTTATTTTGAACGACTTAAACAAGGTGATGTTCTGATTCACCAGCCGTTTGAGAGCTTCAATGGTGTGCTTGCGTTTTTGCGCGAGGCCGTCAACGACCCCCAGGTGCTGGCGATCAAGCAAACCATTTACCGCACGGGCAGCGACTCCGAACTGATGGACTTGCTACGCGAAGCCGTTCGCCGTGGCAAGGAAGTGACCGTGGTGGTGGAGCTCAAAGCCCGCTTTGACGAAGAGGCCAACATCAATTGGTCGGAAATGCTCGAATCCATTGGTGCGCAGGTTTTGTATGGGGTGGTGGGCCTGAAAACGCACGCCAAGATGATGCTGATCACACGCCGCGAAGGCCGGCAACTGAATCGTTACGCGCATCTTTCCACTGGCAATTACAACCCCAAAACGGCCCGTTTGTACACCGACTGGAGTCATTTGACGGCCGATGCCGCGCTCACCGCTGACATCGAAAACATCTTTGTCCACCTGGCCAGTCACAGCCGTTTGCCGAAACTGAACCGGGTGCTGTTGGCCCCGTTTTCATTGCATCAAAAGTTGATCCGAAAAATTCATGAACTGACTGACGCAGCTGCTGCAGGCGCTGCCTGCCGCATCGTTGCCAAGATGAATGCTTTAACTGATGATGTGCTGGTGCATGCGCTGATCCGGGCCGGGCAAAGCGGTGTCAGGATTGACCTGATCGTGCGCGGTGCCTGCACGCTGCCAGCCCAGGTGGCTGGCGCGACCGACAACATACGGGTTCGCTCGGTCATCGGCCGATTTCTGGAGCACCCACGTATTTTTTACTTCCGCCACCATGAGGTCGAAGAGCTTTACCTCTCCAGTGCTGACTGGATGAACCGCAACATGCTGCGCCGGGTCGAGTTGGCCTGGCCGGTGACCGATCCGGTTCAGCGCCAACGCATCGTCGACGAGGACCTGGTTGCCTACCTGAACGACGGTGTCGATGCCTGGGATTTGTTACCTTCTGGTACCTATGCCCGCGTCAAGCCGCTGGAGTCGGCGCTGGCGCACAGTGCCCAAGCGGCCCTGATGGTGCGCTACAGCGGGCAAAACGACGAACAAGAAAGCTGATATGGATCTGATTCTTTGGCGTCACGCAGAGGCAGAAGTGTGGACGCAAGGCTGCGATGACATGGCGCGTCCCCTCACTTCACGCGGCGTCAAACAAGCCGCACGCATGGCTACCTGGCTGGATCGGCAGTTGCCTGAAAACACCCGAATTTTTGTCAGCCCGGCCTTGCGCACAGATCAGACTGCGAGCGCGTTAGGGCGCAAATACAAGATCCGAAATGAACTCTCACCCGAAGGCAGCGCCGCCGCGTTGCTGGAACTGGTGCAATGGCCAGATGCCAAGGGCTGCGTACTGGTGGTTGGGCATCAACCCACATTAGGGCAAATCATTGCTCAATTGATCGGATTGAAGGCCGATGAATGTGCGGTCAAAAAAGGTGCTGCCTGGTGGCTGCGACGGCGCGAGCGCGATACACGCGCTCAGACCGTGTTGGTTACCGTGCAGTCGCCCGAGGTGCTGTAGCGAACTTGAGCGCCTTTACACACCTTGGGGCGCTGCGGCATGGAGATCAGCTGTTGCTGGGGCGACCGGTCTTGATGGTTGGCACCAGTTTCAGTGCAGCAAGAAACTCGGCGTTGGACATGGCCGCCAGGGACTTGATGCCAGCGCGAATGAGTTCACTTTTTTTGACTTGCGATGACAACTTGCCAGCACGTTGCTTCAAGTCTTCGATCACGGTGTACTCGGCTTTTGGAATGGTGAAGCTGTCACGCACCAGTTTTGGTTTTTTCTCTTTAGTTGCTTTTTCGGTTTTGAGCTTGGGTTGTGGTTTGGCTTGTGCCGTGACGGGGGCTTTGGACTGAGCTTTGACTGCCGCCATAACAACCAAAGCAGGAGTAGCCTTGGGCTCAGCCTTTGCTGGAGCTTTTGCCGCAGTTTTCACCTCAGTCGTGGCCGCAGCCTTGGCGGCTGGTTTAACCGTAACAGTAGCGGGTTTGGCGACGCGCTTGGCTCTTGTTTTTGCTGCAGCTTTTTCTGCCACGACCGGGGCAGTGACGGGCGCGCTACCTGTCGGTGTTGCAGGTGTCGGTGCATTCTTGGCCGCCACAACAGGTGCTGTAAGCGGAATTGACTTCATTGCATCAGTTGGGGTGCTAGGGTTTTCGGTAGTTTCCATGGTTCGATATTTTCCAAATAAACGGGATATACAGTTTACCCCGTTTAAAGAAACCGTCAAGACTCGTATTCTCTGCCAGATTTATCATCAATTACGGCTGCAGAACCTTCTGAATAAGCATATGAAGCTACATAAACTGTAGCGACAAGGAGCAGGGTGTTTTTTGCCAAGCCAGCATTTCCTCGCGCAGCAGATGTGCTGACTGGGGGAAAAGCTGTTCCCAATTCTCACGACCGCTCAAATTGAACTGCTGCGGGTTCCTGGTGTCGCGGGCCAGCACCAGTCCTTGCAAATCAGGGTCGCGCCGGGCGTGGCACAAAATCACTGCCAGGCGCAGTACCAACAATTGCTGAACAAAAATTGGGTCATCAAGCTCGGCCTCGAGTTTTCTGAGCTTGCCCCGGTGCCCGAGCACTAGTTGACTGAGTTTGTGCAATTCAGACAACGCAAAGCCCATGGCATCAGCATTGTCCAAAATGTAGGCACCATGCTTGTGGTAGTCGCTGTGGGAGAT
>CAIYNH010000264.1 GCA_903927495.1 uncultured beta proteobacterium | reverse complement strand
TGCCTCGTCCTCACCCGGTAAACCGAACACCAGTTGCCGGCACGAACCGACATCCGTTGATAGTGTGGGCACACCTGCGGCGTAGCCTTCCAAAATGACCAGCGGTAGCGCTTCACTGATTGAGCTGAGCACCACCAGTCCCACTTTGGGTAACAGGTTTGTGAGTTGCTGAAATCCCAAAAACTTCACTTTGTCTGTCAGACCCAGTTGATCGGCGATTTCGTGGCATTCCTGTGCATACTCGGGCGACTCATCCTCGGGCCCGGCGATCCATGCCTCTGCATCAGGCAAGTGATTGACCACGGTGCGCATGGCTCGAATGAATGTTTTGATGTCCTTGATAGGCACCACGCGACCAATCAGGCACAGCACTTGCGGAATCTTTTCGGTGCGCAAATTTCGCAGTGGCGAAAATCGGGCAACATCAATGCCATTGGGAATATTTGCGGTCCGTTCTTGCGGAGCACCATCGAGCAGTTGCCTTTGCCGATTCGCTTCGTACAGTGCAATGATGTCGTCGGCCGCCTGATAGGTAACGTAGCCCAAGTGCTCAAAAAAGCGTATCCAAAGTTGCCGGAAATAACTCACTCGGGAGGGGTCACGGTCAAAAACTCCACGATTATCTTTCAGCCACTGCGCCTGATAGAGGTCAATTTTTCTCTCTTTGACGTAAATTCCGTGTTCGCTGAGCATGAAAGGCCGGTGATTGCGATGCTTTAGCAAGACCCCCAAAATACCGGCGTATCCGGTGGAAACGGAATGATAAATCCTGGCTTTCGGGCATTTCAATGCGACCTCACGAAGTCGCCAGAAGGGGGTGTGAATGGTGCGAATCGTCCAGAAATAATCCACAAACGAGGGATTCGTACTACGTTGTCTATAGCACTTCTTGATAAATTCCCAAGAGGCTTTGCTGTACAAGAAAACTTGATGACTGAGTTGACCATCCGGCCCGGCCTCATCCATCAATTCAGAAAACAACTTTCCACAATTCGGTTCGCGAATGTTGGTCTCAAACAATTCATGCATGTGTTCGACCATCGACATCGCGCCAGCAGGCGCACGCACCGGCATGACCGGTGGGTTTTCTTTATCCTCAAACAGATAAGCAGTTTGCAGATGTACCAGGTTATTTGGCAATTGATAGCGTAAATCACCGTAGTCCTCGGGGCGACTTCCCAAGAAAATGGCACCAAATCGAATTTCCGGGAACCCCCGAATAATTTGGTTTACCCAACTTGAAACGCCACCCGCTACAAATGGGAACGTGCCTTCAAGAAGCAGCAAAACGTCCACGTTTTCCGATTTTGGAAATCTGGGCTTAGATGTGGGGGAGGTAGCGACGGTCACTGAAATTAATCTCGTTGTGTCTTTTGACCCAAAAGTCTTCGATGGCCCGGGTATGTGAAGCCAAGTTGAGCTTGGAAACTTGCTGCATCAATTGCTTCACGGCTGCAAAATCGCGACGTAGAAAAGCCATCTCTGCCAGGTAGGGAAGCGCTGAAGTAATCGACTGTCCAAGCGCCATAGCTTGCTGTATGGCATCTTCTGCGGCGGCTATGTCGCCCTGCTCCAGCAGAATGCGCCCCTTCAGGAATACCAACCCTGAATCAAGAGGCGTACCTGTGGTCAATGCCGCATCAACATATTGACGCGCCTGGCCCAAAATGTGCCGGCGCAACTCTCCTTGGGCCAGGGATGCGTAGATCAGTTCCCAGTTCAGTTCGGCAAGATGGCGCAAGCAATCGTAGCGCTGTTCCAGTGTCAAGTTACCTGTCAGAATAGCCGTCTCATTTCTGATTTGCTTGGAAATTTTCTTTTCTTCTGAATCCAGCATTCCAAAAGCGACCAATCGTACATCGTCTGTCGTGTCACCCAGCAGTTCTTCCAAAATGGGGTTGGAAACCTTGTTGGGGACGGCTTGCAAGGTCAGCAGCGACTGCATCCGCACCTCGCTCGGAACTTCGGTCCTCAAGCGAGACCGAATGGCACCTTGGGTGCCTCGATGCCCTTCCTTGAATTGAATATCGTACTCGGGCAAACCCACGGATACCGGTACCGCATAAAGCGCATTTTCCCCGGTAAGGCGCAAGCTGAAACGGGTAATCAGTATCAAACCAATAGCACCTACCACCGGCGCGACAAATGCAAAGCAGAAAATCAGCATCCAGACAAAGCGCTTGGGGTGCCGATAACGGGTCGGCAGCATAGGGTGGGTGGCGCTCGTCACAACCACGCACACCATCACATGACCCAATAGCATCAATAGGAATGCCGACAGGTCTTTCGAGACAATCTGCGGGCTCAGCATCAGCGCCAAATCGGCAATGACGGCGAGCACAACCCAAAAGAACGAACTCATGGGGTCATATCACCATTGACGCACTGGCAGAGCGCAGTCAACGGGTCTTCAAACTCAAAGTTGATAATGCGCAGTTGAATCCCCAATGCGTCAAAGTTGCCCTGGAATCGATGTTGCAACCAGGCTTCGATGCGCTGCAAAAATCCGTCTTTCGCAGATGCGGATGTAAACGGCATAAGAATCGCCAACATTGGCTTGTCTTGCACGTACGTTTGCCAATAGAGGTCGAGGCCACGCTTGATGCGAAGAAATTCAGTGGTGATTTCCTGGCGTCGCTGGCCGCCTAAATGCATGACAACGATGTGACTTGAAATACCTATTTTTTCCTGCATCCGGATCATGCATGCCAATTCCTGGGCAAATAGAACCGGCATCGCAGGCAAGCGTTGCTGGATATTGATGACACCCGCTGCGGCCCCCAGGTTGTCGGCAAAATATCCCAGCATGACCAGCATCATTTGCAGGTTTTCCACATTCAATGAGAAAAAAGGCATGCGTGTGACAGAAAGTACGCCGACCAGGCCGGTTTCTCCCGCTACCAATGGTGCCACAACCAGTTGTTGGGTGTGGCGGTTCAGGCTGATGTCTTCACCGGCGATATGCGCCAAAGTGCCCTTTTCAAGAGCCAGGCGCAGCAATTCATCGGTAGGTGACAGGTCATCCGGGTCGCCCAGGCTGGCAACACATTTGCCAAGAATATAAGTCCCTGACTTAGGCTTCAAGGTATAGATCGCGGCTGATTCGATGTTCACGTATTGCGACAGCAACTGCAACAGTCCGGCAGCACCTGGCATCGGCCCGTCCTGTCGTTTTGCGTCCATGACAATGGTGCGCAGGCGTGCCAAAGCATCACGCAATGAACCAGGTCGTGCCAGCATCTCCTGCTCAAGCCGGTCATGAGACAAGTTAAGCAACAAATGTCTTTTGGTCAAGCGCGACAAACGCTCGGTAACGTACAGATAGGTTTCCTCCATGCGTTTGTTCCGGTCGCGCCACACATCACTGAACTCGCCACATATCAGCGTCAGTAGCCCACCACCAAAAAAAGACTCAGCAGAGAAATCACCCGAAACCCGTCCCATCTGCGAAGCTACCCATTCATTCGCAATCAAGGGAATGCTGCCTAAAAGACCGGGCATGACGCCGTAGCGTAGAGAAATGACAATGGGTGCCACCCAAAGCCAGGGAAAGCGCGCGGCCATCAAGGTAGGGTCGTGTGGTCGGGCCAGCCAGGCCAAGCCCACGGCACCCAAAGCAATCACGGAAATTTCGAGCCAATGCGTTTGGGAACTCACCTCCTGAGTTGCCAAAGAGTCCAGCCTCAAAAGGCGTTTGAACAATTTAGAGACATTCCAACGCGCCATGTTGACTGATTAGTTGCCAGGTTTTGAGACCGTCAAACGCATGCTGGCCAGCAAATTACCCAGAAGTGTTTGCGCTACCGCGGAGAGTGCCTCACGACTCCAGCCGCTTTTAGCACCAGAAGCACTCCACACCAGGCGCCCGTTGGACAAGTCAAGTACTTTCAAAGTTACGCCTACGGCAGGTTCACCGTCAATTCCGACCTTATAGCGCCACTCTTCGACACTGCCTACCACAGCGAAGCGCACACCTTGCTCACGGGCCCATTTTTGGGCCTCTTCGGTGACCTTGCGCTCAGTTGGCTCAAAAAGGCTATCGCGTGACAGTGCTGCGGGGTAGTGCAGCAGTTCGGTAATACCTTGTCGGTGCAAGAGATGTTCCACCATCGCCTCGGCAGAAAGACCCGCCTGCGGCGTGTCGGTATTGTTGGTGATCGGCAACAGCGCCCACTTGGCCTGCGCATCCAGCGCCTCATGCTCTGCTGTAGACTGAATGGCTGTTGAGCAGCCCACCAGCACGAGAACAAGCAGACAGAGCAGTCTATTTTTGATTTGCTTCATAGTCAGTCCTAATAATAATGCCGGTAACGAATGGCCAATGAATTTGTCGGAGCGCTTCCCGGCATCACCCCGTCGCTGTTTTGCAATTGCATTTGCAAGTGGTCTTCGCCCATTAAAGATCCGGCAACACCAAGCGTGCCGTTGTAACCGTTGCCGGTCGAAGTATTATGGTTGATGCAGAGGTCAGCAAATGGTCGCCAAGCGCGTGAATAGACGGTTTGCAAATTTTGCCCACCCAGGTTTTCCCCCATGCCAAGGCAAGCACCCCAAGTGGTGCTGCCTTCGGGAATGAAATAGGCCAGCGGGTCAACAATGCCACTGGCCAGAAAAGTCTGGAAACCAAGGGGCAGGTGGGCAGCCGAAGCTGCACTCAGGCTGCCATCTCTGGAAAACCGCTGATGCGTGGCAAAGAGCCGAATTCGCCAATCTGGATATTCAGTTCGTATCCGATACCCGGCCTCCATATCAAGCTGGCGACCAGTGCCCAAATAATCACCAAACTGCGTGTAATAGCTGGAGAAATGTGGAGCCAGGCGCCAGTATTCGCGTTTGCCAAGGCTATAGCCAAGGCTGGCATACAGGCTGTTTTCGTATCCTGCAAGCCGCAAAGGCTGACTCGCGCTGGGTTGGTTCCGAAAATCCAGCCCAGCCTCAAGATTCAACCGGGCACCCCACTGATAACTCTGGCTCAGGCGAAAACCGGCCAAGCCGCTCAACTCTTCACGCCGAAACAAGGTCACAGTGGAGAGTCCGCGTGAGCCCTGCCAGCGGGCCTGAATGCTGCCAAGTTGGTCCGATGTCGGTGCCAATGACGCAAGAACTGGCTCAGTACTGGACTGCTGAGCGCGAGACCAATTGAGCACCACGCGCAATCGGGAGTTGATTGCCAACTGGGTTTCAAATTGCAGCCCCCGACTGTCCAAAGTCCCCTGGTTATCGGCCCAGGCGCGTAACTGCAAATAATGCGCTTGCGCTGGCGCGTGCTGGCGAAACCGCTCATACAAAGATTCATCCTCATGCTGCGTCATGCCTTCGAAGGCGGTGTCTAGCGCCTGCTGCGCATACCCCAGCTCAAAGGCCGTGTCATAGCGGTTGTAGATCGGCATGCCCTTGGAGCTGGTGCTGAGCAAGTGCGCCATGGTGTGCGTGTCTTTGAGCTGCAACGCAGTCTGACTTTGTCCCCACAACGGAGCGGCCAACTGCGTCTGTTGGGCATAGCGCCGCCACATCCAGGCTCGTGCGTTCTCATACTGTTCTTTCAAGATCGACCAGCCCAACACCAGGGCCAAGGTCGGTTCGTCGATCGGGTCGGTAGACAAACCACGCAGTTGGGTGACCAATTGACGTACCAGCTCATGGCCCGTGTCGCCCGGCCGATTCAGCAGCGCCAGGCGGACAAACGTCAGCAACTCAGCGTTTTGACCCAAATCCTTAAAGGTTGGCGCGCCCGGATACTTTGCCTTGAGTTGCAACCAGGCATGGCGGCGCAGGCGCTCGGCCATTCCCACCCGGTTGATCCGCTCCAATGCGTCGGCATAGTTCAACAACATCAGCGGTTCGTCTGCATGCAGTGTGACCGCTTTGCCGTACCAATGCACAGCATCCGGATGGCGCTCCAAAGTCTGGTTTGCAGCCGCATAGGCCAACCAATAGGCCGGGTCGCGCGAGGCCAGTGAAGCATGATTTTTCAAAAAAGTGGCAAGCAGATCTTTGTGCTGACCATCAATCAAGAACCATAAATTGGCCAGCACAACATCTTTTTCGCGAGGACTCTTTTGCAGCGCCCGGCGCAAGTCCAACCATGCCAATTCGATGGTCTTCTGGCGCTGGTAAAATTGTGCACGCAACATCAGGAAGCGAACCACCTGCTGCGCTTCGGCTGTTGTTTTGGCATCCAGTGAATTAAAAATGCGGGCTTGGGCCGCCACATCGCCCAACTCGGCATAGATGCCCAAAGCATGCAGTAATTGCTCCATGAGGCCAAAGCGTCGAAATGCCGCAAGCGATAAATCGGCGGCCTCAGACGGGTGATTTTGGCGAACCAGAAAAATCAGACGTGACCAGTCACCTGAGTTTGCCTGCGGCAAGGCTGCATACCTCTGATAGGCATCCTTGGCAACACCGTATTGACCGGCATCCCAGGCAATCTGGCTCAACAATCGCCAATACTCAAAGGCCTCTGCCGGCACCTGTTGGTCGTGCTTTTGCATCAAGGCCAGGGCCTGGGGTAATTTGTCGCGTCTGACCAGGTTCACCACTGCGCGCAACACCATTGCCATCGAAAAAGGTGCCAGGCTCGCCCGTTGCTGGTAAAGTGCTTGCGCTCGCTCATCGTCGCCCGCGTTTTCAGCCAAGCGGGCCGCATATTCGAGCAACTGGGATTGCTTTTTGGCTTTGAATTGCGTCTCGAAAAATAGTGACCCCTTCGTGGGCTCGGAGGCATTCTCGTAAAGATTAAAAATGTCGCGCCATTGCGCCTCCGTCAAGGGGGTCTTTTCTGACCGAAAAGCCCAAGCCTGCACTGCCAACATCGGCTTGTCGACCAAGGGTGCCAAACGTATCACCGAAGAAACCACCTCGGCCGAACGATTTCCACGCTGAAACAGTGCCAACCATTGTTCGCCAGCAAGCTCGGGGTGCTGGGTCCACTCGCTGATATGCGCCAGTTTGAGCCGCCAACTGTCGCTCTCGGGGGTGGTTTGAACAGCCCGCTGGGCGATCTGAAAAGCCCGCCCCAAATCGCCAGCACCCACCAACACGTCAAAAGCCAGGGCAAAGTCGGCTTCGTCGAAGGGCCGCAAAGTCTCCTTATCTTTGGCATTGCCTGGGACTGTTTTCACCTCGGACGCTGGTCGGCTCCCTGGCGGTGGCGGACTCGGCAGCGGTGCAGGCATCGGCTCCGGTGGTGGTGTCAGATCGGGCGGCTCCAGCACCAATTTGCTTCTGGCCTCACGGGCCGGTCCTGCGCCTTGTCTCACCACCGTGCCGGGCTGCGACTCCTGCCAGTTGCGCTGGACAATTGCTTGGGGGCGATAGGCCGCCAAACGAATCAGTGTGGCATCCACCCGAGCCTCAGACAGGCTGGTCTGTGCGGCCTTCATGTCTTCCCAAAAGCCGGCACGAAGCACATACAGCTTGCCGCGCCGCTCAATACGAACGTGTGGTAACTGCACGTAGCGCTGATAAATGGCTTTTAACACCTGGATATTCTGGCTACTGGCAATTTGCAGTGAGTAATAGTCCTGCCCCTGCGCCAGCGGACTGCTGGCCAGGGCTGGTAGCCAGGCCGTAAAGACGGTTATTGCCAGTAAAACCCTGCTCCTCATGATTCGCTTGAGCTTGTTCGAAACACCAATTTGCGGGCATATTCAGCCGCCTGCGCCAAGTTACCTGCGGCCAAAGCAGTATGCGAAAGGAACCGCAAAATTGACGAGTCTTCTGCTAGGTTTCCCAGATGCTGTCTGGCCTCCAGCATAGCTTCTTTGAACAAGCTGGCCGCCATGTAGGTGTCAATGCCCAATTGGAAAAGTCGCCGGGACTCCTCCAGCGTCGTGGCGCTTTCGCGTGCCAGTAAAAAATAGTTGGCAGCTACTGCGTGATGACCCTCGCCAAGTGCCAGACTGCCATACTTTTCAAGTATTACTGCCGGTTGCCCGGCGTTCACTTTCTGGAAAAACACCAAACCGAGTTTTGGTAGATTAAGTTGAAACGCCTTGCTGGCAAACTCGTTTGCCAGCCGCTCTGGTAATTCATCTTTCTGGGCGTTTTGCATCAACTCGATCAAGTGCGACGCAAGAATCACGTCCTGCGGGCGTCGCTCCATGTCCCGGTTGTACGCATCAAAAAGCATGATTCGCGCTTCTACGCGCTGTCTTTCATCACCCTCTGTGGCCAATTTCAATAGGATCGATTCAAGCGCGTCAATGTCCAAAACATCTTGCTGCGATCTGGCCAAAAGCAGCGCGACATCGGCATTTTTGGTGTCCGAGCGGTAAAGATTCTGGATATATGACAAGGTCAGCTCATCCAATGACTCTTGCTTGTAGAGTTTTTCAACCAGCGCTTTGCGCGGAAAAATAACCGTCAACAAAGCCAGCACCAGCAGCGCTATCAGCGCCAGTTGCCAATTGGCAGCCAGCACCAGCCGTGGAATATCGCCGTTAGCCCCGGCATATCGCTTCGAGCGGTCTGGCAGCATGGTCTTTGATCTCGAAGTGGCTAAAACCGGCAGTTTGTCGCACGGGTGTCAGCTCGCGCCCCCCCGCGCGCACCCGACACGCCTGGGTGTGGGCCAGCGTGAATTTGAGTGGCACATGGCCCGATAAATTCCAGCGAAAACCGTTGGATAGGCGCTCCGAATGTTCAAGCCTGGCGTTGGCCGAAACCAAATGGAGCCCGCTTGACTCGCTCGCAGTCAGTACCAGCTCAGCCGCGTCAGCGCTCAGGTGAACAAAACGATCGTTCTGGAAATTTGCAAAACCAGCCACCGCCTCGCCTTGTGCCAGATCTGGCCAGCCCAGCGAGGCCGGAATTCGCAGCGTGCGCACTCCACCTGCACCACGCACACGCCAACCGGTTGCGGTTCGGGCAATTGCCAGGTGCTGAAAATCAAGAACCTTGCGCGCATATTCAGAGACAAATACCGGTGTTGTTTCTTGCGCCAACGCGTAGGCAAACACCTTGTCCAGTGACTGCATGCCAGCGCGCTTGGTGGTCAGGTAGGTGTGGAAATAGATGTCAATGGGTTTGAGTCGGCGTGGTGCCTCGGTCAGCTCAAAGGTCTCGATAACGCGCTCAAAGCCATAAAACGGACCCTGCCAATTGTTGGTATAGACGTTTTCATTTTGATTCGGTGCAAAAACCTGAAACCCGCCATCCCGCGGGACACCCAAACCTTCCACCTGCGTCACCGTGGGTTGTGAGCGGGTGGCTACGGTGTCGCCACCATTCATGTTAAGCACCGCCAGTTTTTCAGTCCAGGCCAGCGCATCGCTGCCAGGAATGCAGTCGCCAGTCCATAAAAACATGTCTACTTTTTTGCCTTTGGGTGCCAGGCGTTCCTCGATATATCGGATCGAGCCCTCAATTTCACGCTGCAAATCGAACTTGTACCCTGGCAAGCGCAAGTTATAGCCCTCAACGGCATCACTGGCGCTGGCCTTTCGCCAAATAAATGGATGCGAAAAACTGTGTGAGGCAATGGCAACGTTGGCTTCTTTGAAAATTTCTTTCGCTACCCTTTCAGCTACTCCGGATAAGCCAGGGTACAAACCGGTTGGTGAAATTTCAGCCTCAATCACCGACATCGTCATTGGCAGCGGATACTTACGAACCACCCGGTCACGCACAACCTCGCCGGCCATGGGGTTGCCAGCCAATTCTGAGCGACTGATAAAACCGTCTCCGTCCATGTGCACCATGAGTAATCTGCGGCCGTTTTCAGTGCTGACATCGGGCACAGGCATAACTGGCAGCTGCAACGCCTGACTAAAAAAAGCGAAAGGATCCGTGACCCAGCGATTTCCATTACCGCCGGGCAGCGTAATCACACTGTAAGGATCCAGAATGAAGCCTCCCCACGGCGTTATGGCAGCGACAACCTGCTGCTGCGCACCCTGCTTCAGGGTCAAGAGTGGGCTGCCATTCTCGATGGCCATCGGGAAGAAAGCATCGGGTGCCCTGGAGGGGGTCCGCTCAAAACCCATCATGCTGTCTTGCTGGATGATCTCTACAGGATCAGAGCTGGCGCCTGCAGTCCCAATGACCAGCCCCAGCGTCTTGCCAAGGCCGCTGTCGAGCAAGAAAAAAGGCGGGTTGAGCAGTACGATCGGGAGTTTTTCCCGTGTCTGAGCTTCAAGCCAATCCAGTAAATTGGTGCGAACAGCCGCGCTGACATCATCTGTTAACCACACCACAACACCCGCGTAGCGACCTGCCAGAAGGTGAATTGGCAAATGCTGTGCGTCGACATACTCTGGCACATAGCCCAGGTAGTTGAGTGGCATCGCGCCAAACCGAACCGACTCACTCATGCGAAGCGCATATTCATCCCGCATCGTGCTATGCACCACCAGCACTTTTCGTGGCATGACCTCAATCGCGCCCACCCCCAAGGTGCCCAAATCAGGCGTTGCCACCCACGGAGTAAAGCCCAAATCCATGATGCGTTTGGCAGTTTTGCGGGCCAACTCCCGCTCTGACGAAGGTACGTAATCAATCACCACCACCGGCAAGCGGTACTCGTCTTTGGCGCGTCGCAGTTGCCCTAGCAACCATTCCCGGTCTTCTGGCGGCACCACCTTGTATTTGGCCTTGCCCGCGTCATACCCCTGAAACAAAGACTCTGCAACCACCGACTCGATGTGCTGGTGAGTGCGCCCGAGTATTTCAAAACCCCGGTTGAAAATAAACCGGACTTCCGGGTAGCGCTGCTTGACGGCATCGATCACGGCCACCATGCCGGCTTCCTGGGCCGCCCGCTTTTGCGGGGTTTTGGCAAACAGGTGGTAAGAGTCCAGGGTGTCCAGAAAAAAAGTGCGATAGCCACTGTTCCAAAGCGGAGCAATGATGCTGTCGGTGAAGAATTTGGGCCATTGCGGTTGCGACTGATCAATCAGCCGACTGCCCCAATCCTTGTTTTCACCTACAAGCCAAGCCTTGGGAATCTGCGCCGCGTAGGACCTTGACGGCTGCACTTCGCCTACTGCCACATACGCTGCCAACCGGGTATGCGCAAGCTTGGGCAGCGCCGGGTCTGGCACATGACCCGGATCCACCACAACCAAATCAAAAGCCTGTAGTTCAGCCCAGGGTGGCTTGGCACCGTAAAAGAAAGCAATGTTTGGATTGTTGAGCGCCGCCGAGGCTAACACCTTTGGGCCCCAAAAGCCAGCCAGCAAGGTCAACAACAAAGTCAGAAGATTTTTCAAGAATTTCACTTTTAACGGCAAGTCCGGACAAGCGTTTATTAAACTGCATACTCTCTAGAAATCTGCGCTTGGTCTGAAAACTTTTCTAAACCTGTCAGCTCTCGCCCACATTTGCCGAATTCTTCATCGTGGATCCCTACACACTCACGCTTTACCTTATTGCCGGTGCCTCAAGCATCGGTCTTGCGCTGCTGATGACGGTTATTGCTTACCTACAGCCCGGCAGTTGGCTGCTGCGAAATTGTGCCATCGGCATTTATATTCTTGCGGGTGGCTTAACCGTCGCTGGGTTCGGGTCCGTGCTACCCCGATGGTCGATGGTCATCGGCACCAACATGGCCCTGATCTCGGCGGGTGCGGTGATGTATTCCGGCTTCGTCGCTTTTTGCGCGCAGCAAAAACCCAAGACTGATCGGTTTGGTTGGGGCGTGGTGGCGCTCACTGCGCTGCCTTTTTGGTATTGGGGCCTGATCGAGCCCAACGGCAACTACCGCTCGGCAGTTTTCTCACTGGCTGCGGCAGCAATCAATGTGCGTATTCCTTTTTTGCTGATGCGCGCGATTCACACCAGTTTGCGCCGTGTGCCGATCATCGCGTTGGCCGCTCTGTATGGTGTTTTTTCGGTCTGGATGACGGTACGTGGCGTTTATTCACTGGTGGCTGAGCAAGCCCCTGTAGCTTTGCGCGGTGCCAATCCGACCAGATGGATCACGGTGTTCTGGTACATCGTCATGATCACGTTGTTTACGGCTTGCATTGTCTGGTTGGAGTTGCGCCGGATCACGGTCGATCAGTCATCGCGATTTTTCCAAATTGGACTGAAGGGGCGCCGGGCGTTTTTTGATTTTTTTGAATACTTCCACAACCAACTGCAATTGCTCTGGGCGACGGTGATCATATTGGTACTCGGAATTGGCGGGCTAATTGGCTTGTATTACACAAAATCATACGAACTGGAGCAGACCCGGTTAACTCAGGCTGTGCAACTCAGCAACGATGCGTTTGCCAACCATTCCAAGCTCATTTTCACCCAGATCGATACAGTTTTGAATGCGGTACGCGGCTTCCACATGCGCACCCGCTCCGCGGCAGACACCGAGCAATTCATCAATATACAGCCGTTTGACAGAGAGATTATCGACAACGTCTATATTACCGATGATCAGGCCCGACTGGTGATTTCCCACGATCCGGCGGCGCTTGGCCGCAGCATCTCTGACCGCGACTACTATTTGTTTCACCAGACAACCGTCGGCGATCAAATTTTCATCAGCCCGGTGGATGCTGGGCGTGTCACAGGCAAGCAACACTTCCGAGTTTCCCGACGCATCAATAACCCTGACGGAAGCTTTGCAGGCGTGATCTTGTGCACCATCAATCCCGAATCCTTCGCTCGCTACTACCGAGCACTTGGCATCAAGTCGCAAAACAGCGCTTCCCTGATCAACGTGGCTGACCATAAATTACTGGCGCGCGTACCAGAGCCTAAGGATGATCGCTGGCAAGCCCCGGTTGTATCTCCCTTGTGGGACGCATTGTCCCGGTCTGACTCCGGCATTTATGACAACAAAAGCGCCGTTGATGACGTTTCCAGGATCTTTGTCTATAAGAAGATTGACGGTTTTCCTCTGGTTATCGTGACCGGTTTCTCGCTATCAGACCTCAAGACCAGCTTACATGAGCGCGTACGGTGGCCTTTGTTAGGCTCACTCATTGGGTTGGGCATTTTGGTGGTTTTGGCGTGGTTCCTGACCGTCGAAATCGGGCATCGCAACGAGCAAGACAAATTCATGTCCATGCTCAGCCATGAGCTCAAAACACCGCTCTCGGTAATGCGCATTGCGCTGGAGCAAGATGTACTGTCGGACAGCACCCGTGCCTACGCCCAACAATCCGTGCACGACATAGATGCCCTCATTCACCGTTGCCTGCAAGCTGACCGTCTGCAGTATCGCAACCAGGCTAATGAGCGACTACCCTGCTGCCTGCCTAATCTGTTGGAGGACCTGCAAGCGGGCTGCGCGGCACCACAAACCCTGCACATCAGCGTGGCCGACCTGCCCATTTTCAAATGCGACATCCAGCTTTTGAGCATTGCCCTCGGCAACCTGATCGACAACGCACAGAAATATGCCACCGCTGGCAGCATGGTGCAGATCAGCGCCAAAGTACATGGCAACTGGCACCGCAGCGGGATTCTGATCAGCGTAGCCAATACCCCCGGCAGCGTCGGTATGCCGGATGCCAGCCAAGTGTTCAAAAAATACTACCGTAGCCCACGCGCCCACAGGAAAACTGGCTCTGGGCTGGGCCTGTACCTGGTGGATAAAGTGGCACGTCAACTGGGAGGCTGGGTCCGTTACGCGCCCACTGCCGAGCTTGTTTGCTTTGAATTGTGGTTGCCAACCTGAGCTCGATTTGCTCTCATTTATATAGTGGTTAAAGTATGCTGAGTAAGCGCATGTGGCAAATACAATAAGTATTTCGAACACCGTCCTGACCCTGCAACGGTGTTTTGAAGACGCGCATCTTTTGAGCGACAGCGACCCTGCACCCAAGACAGGAAAGTGCCCAGCTCAAATCGCATCAGCCGTCTGTAGGTATTGGTAGGTTTCGCGCCCATAGCGGGGGTAAGCTTGCAAACATGACCAAGTCACTGAACATTGTGGTGGTGGAAGACCACGACGCACTGCGTGCCGTTACCGTTGAGGCACTGGGTAAACACGGGCACAACGTGCGGGGGGTGGACTGCGCCGAAGCGCTTTCTGACGAGCCCGGTCCCACGCCAATCGACCTGCTTGTGGTGGACCTGAACTTGCCGGGTGAAGACGGCTTGAGCCTGGCCGGGCGCATTCGCGCAGCGCAGCCTGACATTGGCATCATCATGGTCACCGCGCGCGGGCAGCCCCGCGACCGGCTGACTGGCTATGACAGTGGTGCCGACATTTACCTGACCAAGCCCACCTCCACCGATGAACTGCTGGCTGCCGTGCGTGCGCTTACGCGGCGCATCAGGCCGGAAGACCCGAGGCCCTGCGCTGGCACTTTTAATCAGATCGGCCAAACTCTGCATGGTCCACAAGGCACTGTCAGCCTGTCAAACCACGAAGCTGCACTGTTGGCGGCCTTGGTGCGCGCCAAAGACCAACAGCTTGAAACCTGGCAACTCCTGACCATGACCGAAAAATCGGTGACCGAAGCTGGCAAAAAAGCCTTGGAAGTGCAAATTGTGCGTTTGCGCAAAAAATTTCTGCAAGCCGGCATCCAGGAAACCAGCCTGAAGGTCATCCGTGGCCAGGGATACCGGCTCTGCCTGAACGTGGCCATCAGCAACGATTAGCGTTTGTTGATCTTGGGTATGATCCTGTGTTGATAGCTGCTCGTTCTTCGCTGGCTTGCGTTTCGTGGCTTTTTCTTGTGATTTGATGGTGGTATTGGCGCTGTTCCTTGCGATGGGTAATGTAGCGGTTGCTTTGCTCGATGGCAAGCAACGTGTGGATGCTCTGCGCTGGCAGGCCAGCTTTAGCGCAACTACGCATGGTTCATGCGTAAAAATCACTTGGAAAATGTGCGAATTACTGACTCATCCAAATTTCGTCATAAGTTTCACCGCTGATTGTGAAATCTGACAGCTTTTTCAGAAGTGCAGAGGAAGCCACATCAGCAGATATTTTCTTGCGAAACAATTCGAGGTTGGTCGCATCTTCATGGCGAGAGACCATTGCTACTTCTCCCACCGGGCCGCCGAATCGGCCATGAAGTTCAATTTTGATCCCGTGTGTTGCTTCGATATATTCAACGCGAGCCTTCAGCAAGTCCATGGCCTCAACAAAATAGCCGTTGCGCATGCGTACCCGGCGAACAAAAGTGATCATTGGATTCTCCTTATTGGTGTTCAACAAAGTGCGCTCAGGCACCGAGGTATTTGTGACAGATTTCAGGCGAAGCTTTTAATGTGGCAGAGTTACCGCGCCACACCACTTGTCCTTTTTCGATGACAAAGTGGTAGTCGGCCAACGCCAGCAGGGGCACGATGTTTTTGTCTATGACAAGTATCGACATACCCTCTTTGCGCAATTCCGACAGTGCCGCCCAAATTTCCTGGCGTACCAGCGGGGACAGTCCTTCTGTTGCCTCGTCCAGAATCAGTAAATCCGGATTGGTCATCAGCGCGCGCGAAATTGCAAGCATTTGTTGTTCGCCGCCGGATAACTGGTTACCAAAGTTGGAGGCTCGCTCTTTGAGTCGTGGAAACATCCGGTAGACCCGCGCCAAATCCCACGGCGAAGGTTTTTTGCGCCGATCTGCAGCGGTCGCAATCAAGTTCTCGCGCACTGATAAATTAGGAAATATCTGACGCCCTTCAGGTACCAGTCCGAGACCCGCTTGCGCGATACGGTATGAGGCTAAACCATCAATCGGTGCACCGCGAAAACTGACTTTTCCGCTCCACGGTTTGGACAGCCCCATGATGTTCTTGATGGTGGTGGTTTTACCCATGCCGTTGCGGCCCAGCAAGGTCACACACTGCCCCTGCTCAATTCCCAGGCTTAGCCCAAACAGCACTTGACTGCGGCCATAGCCAGCTACCAAACCTTCAACCTGCAACAAGCTGCTCATGTCGCGACCTCCTCGTCGCCCAGATAGGCCTCACGCACCTGCGGATTGGATTTGACGGCGGTGGGGTCGCCGCAATAAATCACCTTGCCGTAACACAGCACACTGATGCGATCAGCCAAACTGAATACCGCGTCCATGTCATGTTCAATCAGCAAAATGCCGTATTTGCCTTTGAGTTTCATCAGCAGTTGGACCATCATCGCCGACTCGCCGTGGCCCATGCCCGCCATCGGCTCATCCAGCAACAGCACCTTGGGTTCCATCGCTAGTGCCATGGCAATTTCAAGCTGGCGTTGCTGGCCGTAGGACAACTCCAGGGCATATTTGTCACGACCTTTGGATAGACCGAGTAGATCAATCAAAGCGTCGGCTCGGCTCGTCAACTCCACGCACTCCACCGCTGGAGTCCAAAATTGGTAGGCGTGACCGCGACATCCCTGTACCGCCAGAATGACGTTTTCCAGTACCGTGAATTGTTGGATTACCGATGTAATTTGGTATGAGCGCCCAATACCCGCTTGGGCTATTCGAGCCACACCCAAACCGATCAGGGTTTTTCCCAGCAACTGAATGTCGCCACTGTCACTGATTACTTCGCCAACAATTTGACTAATTAGAGTCGTTTTTCCAGCACCATTGGGGCCTATGATGGCGTGCAATTCGCCAGGCATGATGTCCAGATCAACGTGATCCGTTACCGTCAAACCGCCATAGCGTTTGACCAGGCCGCGAATGGAAAGCAAAGCTTGCATAACTCAGTGCCCTCCCTTGCTGGTGGGGCCGTCGCTCAACAGTCCCCACAGACCGTCTTTCAGAAACAGTACGATCAAAATAATGACCGGCCCCATGATGATCATCCAATGCTCGGTCATGGCCTTCAAGCCTTCTTCCAGCAGCATGAACACGGCAGCGCCAATGACCGGTCCTATCAGCGTTCCGGCACCACCTAGAAGTACCATGACAATCAGTTCACCTGAAACCGTCCAAGCCATGTAAGCAGGTGAAGCAAAACCAGTTAAATTAGCCAAAAAATACCCGGCCAGCGCACACAACTCAGCCGAAAGGACGTACCCAACCAGACGATAACCGAGTGGTGCAGTACCGACAACACGCACTCGGCGCTCGTTAAAGCGCGTGGCGCGCAGTACCAGTCCGAAGCGGGAATTGATGACGCGTCGGAAAACCACGAGCGAGAGCGCCAGAGCGACCATCATCGACAAATACAGCGCTGTCTTGTTGGCAGTAAGTGCGCCAAAGCCACTTAGCTGCGCAATCGTCATGCCTTCGTCACCACCGTATTGCTTTAGTCCGACAAAGACAAAGAACAACATTTGCGCAAACGCCAGCGTGATCATGATGAAGGCGATGCCCTGCGTGCGCAGAGAAATGAACCCCACCGGAATGGCTACCAACGCCGTGACGGCTCCCACCGCAAGCAGATGCACAAGTCCGTTTTCGACACCATGGCGTGACAAAATCGCCATGGTGTATGCTCCCAGGCCGATATACATGGCATGGCCCAGGCTGACCATGCCGCCGTAGCCGAGCGCGAAGTTAAGACCCACGGCTGCCATGGCAAACACCAGCACACGCCCAAACAGTGTCAGGGCATAGGTGTTACCGGCTTGCGCCGAATACACGGGCACCAATAGAAACAAAATCGCCAGTACAACAGTGATGCCGATGCGCAACTTGGATTTGTAGCGAGCAAAACCGTTGAACCGGCGCATGGCTTGAAAGGGGGTGGTCATTGGGGCACTTTTTAGCGGTTTTTTACAGGGAAAAGGCCATCGGGCTTGACAGTAAGAATCACGGCCATCAACACGTAGACGGAAAGCGATGACAGTGCCGGGCCGAGCGTATTGGCGGTTTCTGCATCAAACGATTGACGCAGTACGAAGGGCATCACGGTGCGCCCCAAGGTGTCAACCATGCCAACGATCAGCGCTCCCAAAAAGGCACCACGAATTGAGCCGATGCCACCAATCACAATCACCACCAGAGTGGTAATCAGGATCGAGTCCCCCATGCCCGGTTGCACCGACAGAATCGGCCCGACCATGGCACCCGCCAGACCCGCCAGGCCAGCGCCCAAGGCAAATATAAAGGTATTGAGCCAGCCGATATTGACACCCAGGGCCGACACCATGGCGCGGTTGCTGGCACCAGCCCGAATCAGCATGCCAATCCGTGTGCGTTCAATCAGCAGGTATAGACCAAGTGCCACGGCTAGACCGACACCGATGATGAGCACGCGGTACAAAGGATAGTTCAGACCGAACAGGGAGATGGAGTTGCTAAGTGACTCAGGTAATTCCATAAATACCGGTGAGGCTCCCCAAATCATGCGTGCCGCCTCATTGGAAAACAGAACCACACCAAACGTGGCGAGCACCTGATCCAGATGGTCGCGTTGGTGAAGGATGAAAAATCCGAAACGATCCAGCAACGCACCTAGCACAAATGCACCGCCAAATGCAGCCGCAATGGCGAGCAAAAAAGAGTTGCTGGCGTTGTAAGCAGTGGCTCCAAAATAAGCCCCAAACATATAGAGTGAACCATGTGCCAAATTGATAAAGCTCATGATTCCAAAAACAAGCGTCAAGCCTGCCGCCATCAGGAACAGCAGGACACCGAACTGGAATCCGTTCAGCGCTTGGATAAAAAGTAGTTCGGGGCTCATACCAGTTTCGACTTACTTACATTCGGCTGCGTAGACATCCTGATGCGCTTTCAGCACCGTAGCTATGGTCTTTAGGGACACGCGACCGCCTGCATCTTTGGCGACTTCAAATGCATAGAAGTCCTGAATCGGGAAACCATTGGCACCAAATTTGTAGTTGCCTCGCAATGAAGCGTAATCCGCGGCGCGAAGTGCATCGCGCAAAGCTTTTTTGTCTGCGACGCTGCCCTTTGTTTTCTTCAGTGCGCTATCAATCAGTAAGGCCGATTCATAAGACTGTGCCGCGTATTGCGAGGGAATGCGGCCATAGGTTTTCTCAAACGCTGCGGTAAAAGATTTGCTGGTCGCATTCTGGAAGTCCGGGCCCCAAAATGTGGCAGCGTAGACACCCAGCGCTGTATCTTTAAGTGCTGGCAATGTCGAGCCATCGACGGTGGAAACGGTCAACAACGGGATCTTGCCCAACAGACCTGCTTGCTTGTACTGCTTGATGAAGTTCACGCCCATGCCACCGGGAAAAAAGGCATACACCGCATCTGGCGCTGCCGATTGCAACTGGGCCAGTTCAGCGGAGTAGTCTGGTTGGTTGAGTTGGGTGTAAACCTCGCCGGTAATACTGCCTTTGTAGATGCGATGGAAACCGGCAATCTGGTCACGCCCAGACTGGTAGTTAGGAGCCATCAAGTACATTTTTTTGAAACCCTTGTCCACGGCGAACTTGGCCATCGCTTCGGCTTGGTTGTCGTTTTGCCAGGAGGTAAAGAAAAAACCCTTGCTGCACTGCTTGCCGGCCAACGGAGCTGGGCCAGCGTTGGAGCCAACAAAGGTCATATCTGCATCAGCCAGCGGCTTGGCAATCGCCATCATGACATTGGAGAAGGTCACGCCTGTGACCATGTCGACCTTCTCTTTTTCAAGAAATTTCTGTACCGCCTGGACACCTACGTCGGGCTTCAACTGGTCGTCCTCCTTGACCAGATTGATGGTTTGCCCGCCCAGTTTGCCACCGCGCTCCGTTAGCGCGAGGTTAAAGCCGTCCAGCATGTCCTGGCCTAGCGCAGCACCATTGCCCGATAGCGTAGCGAGGAAGCCGATCTTGATGTCAGCCATGGCCACACCTGAAGCGCTGGTAAGCATCCATGCGGTGGCGATAGCGGTGGAAATTGCTTTTGGTCTAAATGTCATGTCTGTCTCCTGTTAATAAAAAATAATCGCTAAATAAAGCGCAGGCTGGTGCTGCCAAGTCCCTGCATGCGCAAGTGAATAGCATCACCACTCGCCACCGATATGGCCTCGGTGATGCCGCCGGAAAGAATCATCGAACCCGCAGGAATCTCTTCCCCGTATTGCCCCAGGTGGTTGGCCAACATGGCAACGGCAATGGCCGGATGCCCGAGAACGGCAGCCCCTGCGCCGAGCGAAACAATTTGCCCGTTTTTTCCCATTACCACACCGAGCGTTCGCAAGTCCAAGCCATCCAGCGAACGCGCCACACTGCCCAGCACAAAGCGTGACGACGAGCAGTTGTCAGCAACGACACTCTTCAAATCGAACTTGAAATCGCGATAGCGCGAGTCGATGACCTCGATGCCGGCCATGACAAAGTCGGTCGCCGCCAGCACATCGGCCACGTGGCAGCCCGGGCCTTTGAGCGCCCTTTTGGTGACAAATACAATTTCCGGCTCTACCTTGGGGTGGATGAGTTCAGAAATCTTGCATTCCGCGCCATCCGCCAAAGCAAAAGTATCGGACAGAAACCCGTAGATCGGCGTGCTAACGCCCATCTGCTTCATCTTGGCCCACGAGGTCAGACCGGCCTTCAACCCGATGATGCGGTTGCCACGCGCCAGTTTGCGGCGTTTGATTTCGTTTTGAATCCGGTACGCGTCATCCCAATCCATGTTCGGATGTTCGTCCGTGATTTTGGGGGTGTCTTGCGCGTTGAGTTCGCAGTTCTCCAGGTGTTCGGCCAGTTTTTCAACGGTGATTTGGTCAAGTTTCATGCGTGATTCTTTCAGGCTGATTTCAAAAGGCCACGTTCGCGTGCCAAGGTCATGGCGGTGTCTTCGATCATGTCCTCCTGACCGCCGACCATGCCACGCCTGCCCAGTTCAATCAGAATTTCGCGCGCCGAAATGCCGTACTTCTTCTCTGCACGCTTGGCAAACAGCAAAAAGCTGGAATAGACACCGGCGTAACCGAGAGTCAGCGCATCTCGGTCGATGCGGATTTGGTGATCCATGAGTGGCACCACAATGTCTTCTGCCACGTCCATGATCTTGAACAGATCCACGCCGGTATCGATTCCCATCCGATTGCATACCGCGATAAAGACTTCCATCGGCGTGTTGCCGGCACCTGCGCCCAGTCCTGCCGCCGCGGCATCAATGCGGTTGGCACCGACTTGCACGGCAGCGATGGAGTTGGCGATGCCCATGGCGAGGTTGTGGTGGCCGTGAAAGCCGAGTTCAGTTTCTGGTTTCAATGCGGCCCGCACGGCGCCGAGTTTGAGCGTCACATCATCGGGCAACATATAGCCGGCCGAGTCGGTTACGTAGATGCAGTTGGCACCATAGCTTTCCATCAGCTTTGCCTGACGTATCAGACCTTCGGCGGAGTTCATGTGGGCCATCATCAGGAAGCCGACGGTGTCCATGTCCAGTTTTCGGGCGAAGCTGATGTGCTGCTCGGACACGTCGGCTTCGGTGCAGTGGGTTGCCACGCGAATGGTATGTACGCCCAGATCTTTGGCCATTTTTAGATGATCCACGGTGCCAATGCCGGGCAGCAACAGCGCTGAAACCTTGGCCTGTTTCATCAGCGGAATAACGGTGGACAAATACTCCTCGTCGCTGTGCGCCGGGAAACCGTAGTTCACCGACGAGCCACCTAAACCATCGCCATGGGTTACTTCAATCAGCGGCACACCTGCCGCATCCAGACCGCAGGCGACCGCTTTCATTTGATCCAGCGTCATCAGGTGTCGCTTGGGGTGCATGCCGTCACGCAACGTCATGTCGTGAACGGTGACTTTTTTACCTTGGAGTGTCATGTCGGTTTCCTTATGCCACAGCGGTGGGTTGCAGGCTTAAACGCCCGGCAAGAATTTCTTCTGCAAACATTTCGGCCGTGCGGGCAGCAGCAGCGGTCATGATGTCCAGGTTGCCAGAGTACTTGGGCAAGAAATCGCCCAGCCCTTCAACTTCCAGAAAGATGGAAACGCGCTTTCCGTCAAAAACTGGCCCGTTGACCATTCTGTAACCGGGTACATACTTTTGTACCTCCTTTATCATGACGTGGACAGAGGCGGTGATGGCGGCCTGATTGGGCTCTTCTTCGGTCAGGCAGTGCACGGTGTCACGCATGATCAAAGGCGGCTCCGCCGGGTTGATGATGATGATGGCCTTGCCTTTTTTTGCGCCACCTACTCGCTCAATGG
>CAIYNH010000263.1 GCA_903927495.1 uncultured beta proteobacterium | reverse complement strand
GCGCAGCCCTTGTAGTCGATGCCGTACTCGGTGTTGTCATAACCAATGCGTTTGATGGTGTCGCGTGCCACCTGGATGTAATCGACGTTGGCGTTGGTGGTAATTTCACCCGCCAGCACCACCAAACCGGTGTTGCACAGCGTTTCTGCAGCTACGCGGGATTTCGGGTCTTGTTTGAAAATTGCGTCCAGAATAGCGTCGGAGACCTGATCGGCCACCTTGTCGGGGTGACCTTCAGAGACAGACTCAGAGGTAAAAAGAAAATCGTTTGCCATAAAAAAGCTCCAAAAAGAAAAATAACAACCCTTTCGCGTTGCTTTGGCTTTTCGGCTTTCAGCGAACGCTTTAGCAGATTTGTCAAAGATTTGACAAGGCACAATGGCGACCTGTAAGGGCTGCCGCTTGTGTGTCGCCCTGCAAGTAGTTCTATAACTCAGCGACTTTGCGTAGTTTATCCGACAGATGATCACCTTGTTTAAATTGTTGTCCGTTTTGCCTTTGTGGCTGGTGCATGCGATGGGATCGGCTCTAGGGTGGCTGGTCTTTGTGGTCTCGGGCACGTATCGGCACCGGTTTTTGGCCAATGCCAGGCAGGCCCATTTGGGCTGGCGGCAGTGGTTGGGCGCCGTTGGAGAGAGTGGCAAAGTGGTGGCAGAGTTGCCACGGCTGTGGTTGGGCCCGGCCTTGCCGGTGGAGTGGCTCGGTGCTGAGCATGTCCAAGCAGCACTGGGGCAGGGCCGTGGCGTGGTGTTTCTGACACCGCATCTGGGTTGCTTTGAAATGACCGGACGAGCTTATGCACAACGCTTTGGTGAGTTTCAGCCTGTTACGGCGCTGTTTCGGCCGCCGCGTCAGGCCTGGTTGCGTGAATTGGTGAACTGCGCCCGCCAACGCCCGGGGTTGAAGGCGGCTCCGACCACGCTGGCGGGGGTCAAACAGCTGATCAAAGCCTTGAAAAAAGGTGAGTCGGTGGGTTTGTTGCCCGATCAAGTGCCGCCCCAAGGAATGGGCGTGATGGCACCTTTTTTTGGTCGCGATGCCTACACCATGACTTTGTCAGTTCGATTGGCACAGCAAACGGGTGCGACGGTGCTGCTGATTTGGGGTGAACGCTTGAGCCGATCGCGTGGCTACCGCGTGCATGTGCAACCGCTGGGGGTTGAGTTGCCAGCGGTGTTGCTGGACGCAGTAACGGTCATTAATCAGGCCATGGAATCCCTGATCAGGCAATGCCCGCAGCAGTATGTTTGGGGTTACGCGCGTTACAAGTTGCCCCGTAGCGAGTCATGAAGCAATACCAAATGGCGTTTCTGCGCTGCCAACCGATGCTGAGGGCATTATGTTGAGCCGATGGATCGTTCATTGCCTGGCGGCACTCAGGCACTTGCCGATCGCTTGGTTGCGAGCATTGGGCTGGCTACTGGGTTGGTGCTTGTACGCATTGGTTGCACCTCGGCGGCGGGTGGTTCAGATTAATTTGGGGCTGTGCTTCGGGCATTTGTCAGCATCGCAGATTCGTAGACTGACGCAAAGTGTATTCATTCATTTTGCCCAGGCCTGGCTGGATCGAAGCTGGCTTTGGCATGGTTCGGCCGACTTGGTGCACTCCCGCTTGCAGGTGACCGGCACCGTGGAGGAACTTCAGGGCACCGATCCGGTGGTTATCTTTGCGCCCCACTTTGTTGGGCTCGATGCCGGCTGGACGGCGCTTACGCTGCTCTTTGCGCGCCATTTCACCACTATTTACACTGATCAGACCAACAAGGTCATGGATGCATGGATTTTGGCCGGTCGTCAACGCTTTGGCTCGGCCCAGCTATTTGGACGAGTTGATGGTGTCAAAACTATCGTCGCAGCGTTACGTTTGGGTCACCCCTTGTATTTGTTGCCTGACATGAATTTTGGTCCGCAAGAATCGGTTTTTGTGCCGTTTTATGGGGTCAGTGCCGCCACGGTGCCTTCGCTCTCTCGTTTTGCCCGATTGGGCCGTGCCAAAGTAGTGCCGGTTGTGACACGCATGACCGCCAGTGGTTACGAAGTTCAGGTGCTGTCGGCATGGGCCAATTTCCCGACTGACGATTCACAGGCCGACACCGCGCTTATGAACCAACGCCTGCAGAGTTACATTGACTCCATGCCAGACCAATACTATTGGGTTCACAAACGCTTTAAAGATAGGCCGGCCGGGGAACCGGAAGTTTATTAATAATTAGCCTGTATCGTTTGATGGGTAAGCGGTAGTAGCTATCAAGTAGGTAGCAATATTGGGACTGAAAGTTCAGCTTTCTGGCGCTGGTGGTGCTAGTACGGCGACTGGTGCGTCCACTGGTTGCACGGGTTCGACAGGATGCGCCCATTGCCATAACAACATTGCCACTTCATCGATTCCTTGACGTTTGGTGGCTGAAAACAGCCGCACTTCGCCACCACCGGCTTGCAGCTTCATGATCGACAAGGCTTTATTTTGTTCGGCACGGGTGAGCTTATCGGCCTTGGTCAAAACCACCAGAAATTTGAGTCCTTCTTCGACCCGGGGGCGCACCACGTCGAGCAAGATTTCATCAAGTTCGGTGAGGCCGTGGCGTGGGTCGCACATCAACACGATGGCTTTCAGGTTTTCGCGCGTCACCAGGTAGTTGGCCATGACCTGTTGCCATCGAATCTTGTCTTGTTTGGGCACTGCGGCGTAGCCATAGCCGGGTAAATCGGCCAGCACGGCATCGGTCACACCCTGTTTGCCGAGTGAAAAAAGGTTGATGTGTTGAGTACGTCCCGGTTTTTTGGATGCAAAAGCAAGTTGTTTTTGTTGGGTCAGGGTGTTGATGCAGGTCGATTTCCCCGCATTGGAGCGGCCCACGAAGGCAATTTCAGGCACCACCAGAGGCGGTAGAAAGTGCAGTTGTGGTGCTGTCGTGAGAAATTTGGCGGTGTGCAGCCAGCCCAAGGCGGTGTTGGCGGACACTGTTGGAGTTGTGGTCGGTGCCGGCGCGGCTTTTTGAATGTCTGGCGTATTTGAGTTAGTCATTGAGTTGAAGTGGCTTGAAGCACAGACATTGTAGAATCGTCACGTTTTGCATCCATGATTCGGGCCCTAACTATATGAAGCTGATTGTTTCTTTTATGATTTCCACCGCATTCGCGGTATCCACCATGTCCAGCTCTGCACAAGAGCCAGCCAAGGCGCACGCGCCGCAGGTGTCCCAGGCAGCCAAGCCTGACTTGGCCAAAGGTGAAGCCAGCTTTGGCGGTGTCTGCGCGGCTTGCCATGCCCCCGACGGCAACTCCATCATCCCGGTCAACCCTAAATTGGCCCAGCAACACCCAGAGTACCTGATCAAGCAATTAACAGAGTTCAAAGCTGGCAAGCGTGCCAATCCGATCATGCTGGGCATGGCAGCTTCGCTTAGTGAGGAAGACATGAAAAACATAGCTTACTGGCTGGGTACCAAGAAATCGGTGCCAGGTGCTGAGAGAGACAAAGAATTGGTGAAAATGGGTGAGCGCATTTACCGCGGTGGCATTGCCGACCGTCAGGTCCCAGCTTGTGCCGGCTGCCATGGCCCCACGGGTGCTGGTATTCCTGCTCAGTACCCACGCTTGAGCGGGCAGCATGCCGACTATGCCGTGGCTCAACTCACTGCGTTTCGTGATGGGGTTCGTTTGAACAGCCTGCAAATGACGCAAGTGGCCGCCAAGCTCAACGATCGCGAAATCAAGGCTGTTGCTGACTACGTTGCCGGCTTTCGCTAGTAACACCTTGGCTGTGTGCGCTCAGTAGCGCGCACCGTCTCTCAAATGGCAGGTTCACGCAAATTGAACTTGCCTTTTTTTTGGATACTGACCAACTGAAACATTATGCTGGTATGGTTTTTGGTGGCCACGCAGCAGGTTTTTTAAAGAACCACTATCCTGCGCCGATTCATTTGAAGCGAGAACCTGCGCCATGCTGATCAAAACACACCTCGACGGCTTTCAACATCCGGTTTCCAGTGAATTGACTGCGCCCCATGTTTACGAAAATCGGCGCAATCTGATCAAACTTATGGCGACCGGTGTGGCGGGTGCTGCTTTGTCGTCCTGGGCTTCACGTGAAGCCTTTGCACAGAGCGCCGCTTGGACACCCCCGGGGCAACTCGCCAACCTGGCGCGGATCAAGTCCAATGTGGGTGGTGCCTTGGTCATGGACAAAGTGACCGATTTTAAATTGAGCAGCACCTATAACAATTTTTACGAATTCGGCACGGACAAGGCCGACCCGGAGAAAAATGCCCACACCTTGCAAGTCGCACCCTGGAGCGTGGAAGTTGAAGGATTGGTTAAAAAGCCAGCCAAATATGCCTTGGAAGACCTGCAGAAGCTCAGTGCTCAGGAGGAGCGCACTTACCGTCTGCGCTGTGTTGAAGGCTGGTCGATGGTCATTCCCTGGGTGGGGTATTCGCTGTCGGAATTGATCAAACGGGTTGAGCCCTTAAGCAGTGCCAAATACGTTGAGTTTGTCAGCCTGGCTGATCCCAAGACCATGCCTTTTGTGGGTTCCAGGGTGCTGGAATGGCCGTATGTGGAGGGTTTGCGCATGGATGAGGCCATGCACCCGCT
>CAIYNH010000262.1 GCA_903927495.1 uncultured beta proteobacterium | reverse complement strand
TCGACAAAACCGACAAAACCCCCTGTTAATAGCTTCTTGCGTTTTCTGCTTTTGGTGGGCATATCCGTTGATTCAATAGTTTTGTCGGTTTTGTCGACTGTCGGGAGGTGTAAGTGTTTTTGCTGTAAGTCATTGGTATATATAAATAAAATTGTTAAATTCAGCTCTAACGACAAAACTGATTTCACGACAAAACCTCCGGGTTTACGGCAAAAACTATCGATGGCCTGCCGTTTGGCTGTTTTCTGGTGTTTTGTCGGACGCAATCCATTGACCGCAATTTGTCGATGGCTTTTTTTAGTTTGTCCACGGCCCTAAATCTGGATTCAAGCGCCCGGTGTGCCTCGCGCTGGGTGAACTCAGTCAGCCCTTGGCCACGAATCCACTTCAATACGTAAATTGAATCCGCATCGGTCGAATCAGCCCCCAGCAGCGAAAATGCTGCCTGGGTGTGGGGGATCATCAGCCGCGCCAGTTTGATGGCTTTATCCATGGATTCAAGCCCCACGGTACGCGCAGCCAAGCCAACGGTGGCGATCTCAATCAGTGATGCCACTCGTGCAGTTGCGCCGGCCAGTTTGCTTAGCCAGTCGCGGATTGAATCGAGCGTGCCGCCCTCAGTCAACTGATCTTCAATTTCTTGACTGAAGTCCAGCCACATATCCTCAGCAAGTGCGTCAAACTTCATGATGATTGGTTTAAGGCTCTCGCCTGGTGGTGGTGGGTAATCGGTCATCAGTGTGGTTACTGCCGTGTCGTATGCGTCCAGCACCGTATCAGATACCCGGTGGCGATCACGCACATTGCGCCGCCCCACGTTGGTGACAGGCACCGCATAAAAGAAACGCGCCATCAGTCCACTGCTTCTAAACTGGTTTGATCCTGCCAGCTCAGCCACCATATCAGGCTGAATCATCAGGCTCATGGTGATACATGGCCGCTTCACGTAAATGTTGTGCGCCGCCCGTGCCACCTTTAACGCACTGCCTACATGCCCTTTCAAAAACACGTCAAGGCTTGCGCCGCCCTTGCTGTAAAGTCCGCCGAGAATCCGAAACAAACCCGGCTCGTCGCTCAACACCGCTATGCGTCCGCAGTTTTCAGACAGCAAGCGCTGCATGGTTTCAGGCGTGCTATCTTCGGTGAACAGCAGTGGCACTTTGATTTCGTCTGGCATCTCAACCTCTTCGCGCTCTATCTCGTCGCGAAGTGCTTTCAACTCTTCAGGTTTAGCTTTGGCTGATTGTTGTTTCAGGTTTTCAATCCGTTTGACGGTGGTTGACCTGACGGCCTCATTGCGGATAATTTCGCGCCGCATACGGTCGCTTATCAGTTTTTCCCAGCGCAGTAGCGGCCCCTGAAAATGCCCCATCACTGCCGATTTACGGGTGCCGGACGCACTCACCGTAACGCCCCAAAATGCCAGAATTTCATGGTGGGTTCCAGCGTCAATTTCATAGCGACCATGGATCAAAGTTCCCAATACTCCGAGCGCCGCCAGCACCGACATTGCTGTGGGCGTTTGAGTGCAGTCAGCCACCGCTTGCGCCATTTGCCCCCATGCGCCTGGAAGGATGTCACACGGCACATCCGGCGTTCGCAACACGCCAGGGATAGACGGCTCAGGCCATGCCAGAGCAATATCAGTCGGTGGGTCAGCCAAGGGTGCTGTGCCGCCATCCTCGTGAAACGCTTCGTAATCCCAATTTGTACCCGCATCAACAACCGGAATAGCATCGTTTACGCTTGTTGCGACAGCCATCAAACCCAATAGCTGTTTTTGATCATTGAAATCAGTCGGGTTGCTTAGAACGGGCATGGTTGCGCCTCCGCTTCAAACGCTGGTACGGCCAAAAAACCGCCCACGGCCCGCGCCGCCTCTCGCGCTTTGGTCAGGCCAGGGTTACCGGGTGTGTGGATATCGTTATCCGCGCACAAAACCAGTTTCAGACTGGGAAACTTTTCGCGTAACGAACGCGCCACTGCCAGCATATTGCCGCATGAAAAACATGCCGCTGTCGCACGGCCCGTGGCCTCAAACAGGGTTGCCGCTGTGACGTAGCCTTCAGCGATCAGCAGCGAGTCCACGGGCTTGCCAATGGCGCAATAGCAGCCACTGATTCGGCCACCAGTTAAAAACCGTTTGGTGCCGTCAGCGCTGATAAATTGCAAAGTATGCAAGGTGCCGTGAACATCTCGCGCCGGGATCAGCAGCATGTCGCGCAATTGCCGAATGCCGCACGCCTGCGCCTGTTTACGTTTCAGGTAGGGGTTGGCATTGGTGGCAGGGTGCGCAGTACTCCAAAGCTTTTGCGCCCTGGTGCGTGCCTCTGCATGAATGGTGCTTTGGAGTTGCGCCTGTGCGGCCCTGGTGGCCTTGATTCGCTCAGTCATGGCCGCTTGCTCTGCGGGTGTCAGTGGCTGGCTTCGTGCTGGGTGCCAGGTATGGGTTTCGCCCGTTTTCCAGCTCCCAAAGCTGCCGAATTCACCGTGGAACACGACCCAGCCGTTCAGCGAACCGGCTTTATCGCCTGTGATTCGGTAACGGTGAATCTTGCCATCCGGGTTTAATTCGATTGCTTTGGCGGGTGCCAACCCTGCCGCCGCCATGGCATCGTGAATGCTGCCCATGGTTAACCCCCTGCCAGGCCATTAGCCAGCTCAATGACCGATTCAAGCTGGCAACGGATTTCATTCATCACCGTGCTCATGCTTTCGTCGTCTTCGTGTGTAGTCCATTCGTGCCGGGCGGTGACTAACCGCGATAGTTCGCCTTCAAGGACAGGACTTATTTTGGCTGCAAGCTCGATATCCAACAGGGTGCACCGCGCCTCAGATGCCAGGCCACATACGCTAACAAGGGCGCAGATTTTGTAGAGTTTGCTCAATATGCGATCTTTGCTGTCGGTGGTGAATCGCGTTTGGTTGACGGTGGCAGGTTCTGGTTTGACCGCCTGATTTTTGACAGTCTGAATTTTGGTATTCATGAATCAGCCCTCTCAGTAACCGCATGAATGACTTGTCTGTTCGACATTACATGCAGACGGCGCTCCCAATCCTTGTCAATAGTCTGTATCCCGTGATTTTCAGCCTCACATCCAACATCGTTATGCGCCATATCAGCGTCCAAAATGATGGCTTTCAGAGCCTCTGCTATTGCTTCAAGATCGCGCACGCCAGAATCGGTTTCCATAGCACGCAAAGCACATTTGGCAATGCCTCGAATGCGTGCAAGCGCCCCCAGAGCTGTGCAGCTCATGTTTTCGAGTGAGATCAAAAGTGTTTGATCTGTGGTGGTTTCATTGATAGGTTTTTTCATGATTCAATCCTTTAGACGGTTGGGGTTGCGTTTTTGGTCACGGCGTTGACGGCGTTCGTCTCTGCGGGGTGGTTTGTTACGCATGGTTCAGGCACTCCCTTGGGGGGCAATGCTTGCGCCGCTGGTAGTCAATATTTGTTGTTTGGCAATGCCAACATCCAGCACCAGCGCGCCTCCAGCATCGATGATTCTGAACATCTCAATATGCCTTTGCAGGTTGTTAGCCAGCTCATAAAGTCGATCAAAATCCGGATTTTTCAGATTGAATTCGCCGCGCAAACAATCCATGATTCGCCGCGCTTGGGCACGGGCTTCAATGAGTACGAATTTTTTCGAATTCATCAAACGGCCCTCATTTCCATTGAATGCGACAGGTGCGCTTGCGCCCGTTTGATTCGGCTCAGAGCTTGGGTGGCATCGCCTCGCGCCACGTGCCAGGCTGCGCTGGCCAGTGCGTTATGTGCCAACTGGTGCAGCTCGATAGCCATGGTTTCGGTGTCGGTGGCCAGGATGGGGGTGTTGACCGACTTAAGGGTGTTTTTGACAGCGTGGTTCATTGCAAACCTCCACGGCTGATTTCACGGTGTAGCCACTCTGCCAGGCGTGCCGCCATGCGGCCTGGTGGGATGTTGATATCGCCGTAAGCTGTGCCAATCGTGCAGCCACGGTCGGCCAAGTCTGGAATCTGTTTTGACAGCGCATAAGTCGCCGCAAAGCTCAGTTCAAGGGTTTGGGCGTTGCGGCCCGTGGGGGTGGTTTGGGCGGATTTGCCCGTGGGGGTGGTATTGACCGTGGTCATGGTTTCGGCTCCTGAATGAGACTTAAAAAACCATTCCGGGCGTTTTTGTGACGCACAGAATGGACGTGAAGGTGGACAAAACATGGATTCAGCCATGCTGCCGTCCTTACGGATAGGCAACACCTTCACGTCCAAAACCATAAATTTCGGGCGTAAAGAAACCGCGCTTAAGGTGGCGGTATAGACCTCTGAATCACTAACGGTGTTTTGTGCACCAGCGCCGCAAATCGGCGATGTGGGGACTTTAGCACGACCAAAAGCCGGGTGGCAAGAAATATTTAAATTATTGCCATGTGTATTTTTATCTGCATAATCTAGGCCATGAATTTCACTTGGGACGAAACCAAACGGCTGGCCAATTTGACAAAGCACGGCCTTGATTTCGCTGATGCCGAAAAGGTTTTCAGCGGGCCTATGGTTTTGTTTGAAGACCAGCGCAATGACTACGGCGAGCAGCGCATGATTGGTATTGGCCAGCTCGAAGCCCTGGTGGTGCTGGTCGTCCATGTTGAGACCGAGGAACAAATCCGCATCATTTCCATGCGAAAGGCAGACAGCGATGAAACAGACCTTTACTTCAAAAACGCCGGTTATTTCTGATGACGACGCGCCCAAACTGACGCAAGCAGCGTTTGACGGTGCGCGACTGCGTGTTGCTGGCAAGGATGCCAGTCGATCCGAATGGCAAGCGGCTGTGCGTGCCAGGGTGGGCAAGCAGCGCATCAACATCATGCTGGATGCGCCCGTGGTGGAGCATTTCAAATCAGTGGCTGGTGGGCGTGGATACCAGACACTGATCAATGAAGCGCTGCGCGAGTCGATACGTGGGCAGGATGTGGTGAATGCTGTGCGACAAGTGGTGCGCGAGGAACTGGGGCGCGTGACCGCATGATTGAAGCCAATGCGGTGGCTGGTGTGTGAAGTTTGCATGATGTTGGTTTGAGTGTATTTTTTGGCTATAGCGCTTACTGAGCTTGCATCAGCAGCTATATTTTTTGTAGTGTTTCGGGTTGACCTGGTGCAGACGTTGCCAGCGGTTCGCCGGTTAGCGGGTCATAAACGCATAGTTGGCCAGGCCATTCAAAACGAACAATGACCTTTTTCGCGCCGATCTTCATTTGTCGTTTCCATGCAATCATGGGCATGTGACATTTGGCAAAATCTGCCGCTTTCAGCAGCAGTGTTTTTTGATTCACTTGCGCCAGCTCTTGAATGCGCAGTGCCGCCGGGGTAGTTATTGACGCTGCGTTATCGGTGACAATCAGCTTGTTTTGAGTGTTAACGCCTGTCAAGTGGTTGCAGCCACTGGCAGGCGTTTCGTTTTGCGGGGTGATCACGATGCGGCCTGCGCTTTCAGCCAGGCGGTGACATCGCCAGCCCGAAAACGGGTGCAGCGTGCGCCTTGGCGGATGGGTTGCGGGAATTTGCCCTCTCGCACTTTGGTGTACACCGTGCTTTTGCCGAGACCCGTCAGCGTTTGAACCGTTGACACTTGCAGCAGTGCGTCCGGGTGGTCAACTGCGCTCAGTGGCTGCAGTTTGTGGGGTGCGTGGTGTGCCTTGGTAGGCTTAAATTCGCTAGGTGATTTCATCGTTGGCCTTTCTGGTGGTTAGAAGGCCCGATGATTTCCCTTGGGTAGCTCGTTTGTAAGGCCAAAAACGGTTTTTGGCCGGGGTCATTAACGGTTTATGACCTCATGAAATTAATAGCATCTAACGCATATTCAGTATGGCTTTATCTGGGATTTTTGTTGGAATAATTCCGCCCGGAAATTTTCAATTTTTCCGGTGGCAAACATAATATTTCTCCATTCTTGGCTTGAAATATCGCTAAAGCTCTCGTTAACCCTTCGATCCAAAGCCAGCCTCTTGGACTGTTAACGACAGGCTCAATAGCCACGGCAAACTTGTCTTCAATCGTTACTGTGTGCTGCCTCATGTATTGGTCAACATTCTGTATCGCCCGGCGAATATGGCGTTCTTCTTTAATTCCAATTGGTTTAAGCGATTGATGAT
>CAIYNH010000261.1 GCA_903927495.1 uncultured beta proteobacterium | reverse complement strand
TGATCAGTGCCTTGCGCGCCAGCGCTGCACTGATGAACAGACTGTAGAAAAATTGAGCCGCTGCGTCAGTGCGGTGGCGCACCTTGGCCGAGATCACCAGCCGACCAATGGCCACAGGCCGTATTTTTAGTGCCAAAAGAGCCGATAGCCGCTGGGAAACGTGGGTGGAAAGGCCGGTGCCAGGCCACACCTAGGGCAAAGTAGCCGTGGGTGACCGTCCGTCCAGCTGATGTTGTTGAAAGTCGTGATTTAGCCTCAATACCGTTCAATGGAGCATGGCGATTCCCTGCTCGAATGGACTGCTCGGCTGGGAGAAGGTTCGATGGATAGATCGTTTTTTCGGCCACTTGCTCATTTTCACCCTGATGACACGTGGGTTGATTCGATGGCGGCGAGGCGGGAGTACTTCCTCGGAAACTTCCTGCACCAACTTGTGGTGCCAAGATTTAAGATATTGCTGGCTCGGGTTTACGGGGATGGCTGGCAGACGGCAACGCAATATGTTCAATGTGGCAGTGAACGATATGCGATCTGGGTCAATCTGTAGCTTGTCTGCTGCTTCGTGCATCAGCACTCGAATGACATAGTGTCCCAGCAGGAGGGCGTAAATTTCCTGAATCACTCCGGCGGGGAGTTGGCTGCGCAGTACAGGACGTTCGCGCTGATGTGTCTTGATCTCATCAAATGTCAGCTCTTCTTCCCAACGCTCGTGGTAAAGACAGATCAGCGTCTTGGCTGGATCAAGCTGCGGGTCAAGCAGGGTGGTGAGCAAGCGATGCTTTTCACCTGCTCCTGGAAGATTTTCGTCAGTGAAGGTGTATTCGATGATTCTCACTATGATGGCGTTACGGTCGTGACGACGGTCGGCTTCGCTACGATACATTTTGGAAAGGAATGATCCATCGACAAGCATCTGGATTGGTTTGAAAACCCTGTCTGATTTGATCCGTACCAGAAGGTTGGCATTGCGCGCACGCGCCTGAAAAACCGAGGCATAGTTGAGGAATCCACGATCCCATAACAACAGCATATTGGACTCAAGGAATTCAATCAAATACGGCAACATACTGATTTCACTGAGAGAAATTGACTTGAGCAGAAAGCGCCAGATCACATGACTGCCCGTCTCGCACAGGGCCAACACCCGCACTTGAGGAAACGCTCCTTGACTGCGCCCGCTCTTGGGCCGACCAAAAGCACGTTCATTCGCGGGTGTATCGGCTACATCCAGAACAAAGCCATCGATACCCATTAGTCGCATTCCACGATAAAACGCACCGGGCGTTTCTGGTTTTCCCAGCAGGCAAACAACGCGTTTGAGCAATGCCAGAAACGGCCTGTTTCCCAATCGCTTTCGCGCCTCGCAAAGCGTCGAACGCCCGGGAATGCCGCCTGGGCGATAGCTTTGCAACCAGCGAAAAATCTGGCGATAACAATCAGTGCAAAATAGCCCCAGCGCAATAACAAACCACACCATGAACCAGCTCGGCAGCCGCTTGCAAAAAGCCTTGTCATGACCTGTTTCTGCTAAAACCGCGTCTACATGAGCACGACCAATGATGCGTTGCATCGCCTTGATCCGCTCATCTGTGGGAAGCAAGGCAAAAGTGTTCTTCTGTTCAGAAAAAAATTCATCATGGCAGCCTCTCATTCAAACAAAGTGACATCAACAAGGCAGTTTATATGTACTTATCTAGTAAATTTTCAAGTCCGCCATTGAACGGTATTGCGGCTAACCCAAAACCAGCGAAAGAAGCTCAGTTTTATGACGGGCGACTGCCTTGTAAAGGCTCTTTAAACTCTGGTTGCGAGGCATCTCAACCCAAGAGCCCGGCTACGACCGCGCCTCCTGACAAAAGATTCCCTTGGTTTGGTTTGGTCCGCGACACATGCCACCTTAGTCTGGCTACCACCACGCTGCCAACCTCAACCCTTCGAAGCCTCGGGTGCGTCAGACTCATTGCCACCGCCATTGCCAGCCTCACAAGTTGGCACATCGCCTCTAATCGAGTCACTACGGCATATTTACCCAAAACCCCACGCTAGGCGCCAACGGCTTGCTGCTTTCCGTAAAGTCCAGGTAACCCATAGTGGATATGTAATCCAGCAGCTTGGTACCTCCCAGCGCTTGAAGTGCAGGAGAATAGAAGTACCACTTTGACTGCGCCTGGTCCCAGGCCCACATGCTGGTGAAATTGACTGGCACCTCACCAGAGGCTGGTGGGTTTGCACTCAAGCTGGCATTGAACGTCGAAGGGTTTGCCGCCGCCCCCGTGGCGACCAGGTTCCAACCCTTTACCAGTCGGGACTTGGCAAGTGCAAAGGACGCACCGGTCTGGATCAGCAGCGTTGATGCAGCGCTTGCGTTTACCCAATAGCCATCGCCCGGCAGAATCTCACTGAGCAAGCCGTACCCACTATCGTTCACAAAGGCCTGCAGTGCACTGCCCGTCATGCCCGGTGCGAAGAACTGCCAGCGTTTCTGAGCAGCATCCCATTTCCACACAGAATTTACCCAACTGGCTTGCCCATACACGGAGGCCACCTGCAAGGTCTGGTCATAACCGTTGCCCAGCAGATTCCAGCCCGGCAGCACCACATAGCCGGGCTTCGCAGCACCTGCTAACACCAGCATGGTGATAGAGTTTGCAGCAAAGGTGGCGCTAAAACCGCTTGTCGTTACAGCTTGATCGGCGAGACGCTCAATCTTGGCCAGATTGGCCGGGCTGTAACGATAGACCGCAGCGTTTGACGCGGGAGTGAATCCGGCGACTCCAACCGAACTGCTCAAATCGCTGGTGGACTTGTTCACCACCAGGATGGTTAGTGCGCCATCTGAGCCTCTTTGGGCACTATAGACTGCCAGTTTGCCCTGATCAGTGCTGGAGGCTTCAACGCCGGTATCGCCAAAGCCGTGTCCGGCACCATCATAGTTTCGATACATGCGAAAGGCGAAGGTGAACGGTTGCGATGCCACCACATCGCCCCAGTAAGTAGCCAGATCGAGCCCTTCGCGGCCGAAAATCCCCAGCACATCGGCCTGTGCCAGCGCGCCATTGAT
>CAIYNH010000260.1 GCA_903927495.1 uncultured beta proteobacterium | reverse complement strand
CCATGTGGAATGGTGAACAAACCACCATTCCTCTGTTGGTGCAAGGCGGACGCAACCGTGCCCTGAAAAAAATAAGCACCCCCCAGGAAAAGTTAATCTAATGCGGTGCAGCAGTTCATCGTTGCATCTGACAAACAAGTCCTGTCATTGACGGTGTAAATAGCTCAACACACCTGCTGCTGCTTTTTTGCCGCTGGCAAGACATGCGGTCAACAAATAGCCTCCTGTGGGCGCTTCCCAGTCGAGCATCTCACCGGCGCAAAACACTCCGGGCAGTTGCTTCAGCATCAGGTTTTGATCCATTCCTTCAAACATGACGCCACCCGCGCTGCTGATGGCCTCATCAATTGGGCGAGTTGCAAGCAACGTCACGGGCCAGGCCTTGATGGCTGTAGCCAATGCAATCGAGTCGTTCAATTGCGACTTGCTCAGCAATTCGTGCAGCAACGCGGACTTGATGCCATCCAGGTGTAATCTGCTTTTAAGGTGATTCGTGAGTGAGCGCGAGCCCCGCGGGTGACAGACCTCGGCCTGCACGCGCTGCATCGACATATCAGGCAGCAGATCAAGGTAAAAAGTTGCCCGTCCGGTGGCCATGATTTCATCACGCAGCAGACTTGATACCGCGTAAATCAAGCTACCTTCCACTCCAGTAGCGGTTAGTACAAACTCCCCCTTTCGCTGAAAACTGACACCTTGTGAGTTGCTAAATTGAATTGCCACAGATTTGAGCGGTTGACCAGCAAAACGAGTCGCAAGATAGTCGCTCCAGCCCGATTTGACTGGAGATGATTGACTCGACGATGGCATCTGAAGCAGCACATCAAAACCGCAGTTACTTGGCAATAACGGCGACACGGTTACCCCACGACCCTTTAGCCAAGGCACCCAGGCACCGTTGGAGCCCAAGCGCGCCCAACTCCCACCACCCAATGCCAATATCACGGCATCTGCCTGACTCCGGGTCGAACCAGCTGCCGCATCAAAACACAAATGAGTATTTGGATTGCCATTGTCAGTTTGGCCAGTTGCAGATTTGGAGTCATCGCTACACCAACCGGTCCAGCGCTGGCGCATCATGAATTTCACCGCAACGTCAGACTTCGGGTGTCGTAATCGTTGCAGCCAGGCGCGCAACAAGGGTGCCGCCTTCATGTCCTGAGGAAAAACCCGTCCTGAACTGCCAACAAATGTTGCAATACCCAAGGAACTTGCCCAATCACGCACATCGCCTGGGCCAAAGGCTTGCAATATGTTTCCTATTTCCTGGTGACGCGGCCCATAGCGCGTCACAAACAAATCAATCGGCTCCGAATGGGTCAGATTCAACCCGCCTTTACCAGCCAATAGAAACTTCCGCCCCACACTCGGCATGGCATCAAAGACCTGAACCGCCACCCCTGCTGCGGACAAGACTTCAGCCGCCATCAGGCCAGCAGGTCCAGCACCAACCACGATCACTGTATACATTCAAACTACCTCATGAATTTGCCCGATTGGCATCGATCATTTGACTGATCAGGAACTATATAAACGACTTTTCGAGCTCACCTTGTTTGGGTGATTCGGGTTTCTGTCACAATTTCGGCACGTCATTCCATTTGTAAATCATTCATGTCGAGGCATCGAACCGCAGACATTGCTGTTGCAAGACAAGGCGCGACAGCATCGACAGGGATGATTTAGAAATGCAATCAACTGTACCAACCAACTCCTATAGGAAACACCATGGCCAGCGAACTTATCAAACATGTCTCTGACGCGTCTTTTGAAACCGACGTGTTGCAATCTAGCCAGCCCGTGCTAGTCGACTACTGGGCTGAATGGTGCGGTCCCTGCAAAATGATTGCCCCTATTTTGGACGACGTGGCAAGCACCTATGAAGGAAAACTGCAGGTTGCAAAAATGAATGTTGATGAGAATCGTGATATTCCTGCCAAATTTGGCATTCGCGGCATTCCAACCTTGATGCTCTTCAAAAGCGGCCAGCTTGCAGCCACCAAAGTAGGTGCCTTGAGCAAAGCCCAATTGCTGGCCTTCATTGACCAACAACTGACTTGAAGCGACCAGCAAATTCCCGTTGAAACTTCACCCAGTAACTCTGAAGATACCCCCCTCGGAGTTGAGCATATTTCCTGTCATAATCACACTTAGTTCACCAACCTGTTTGCCCGGGTTGGTTCGATTCCCGGTTTAGAACCTTGAGGCAGCGGCTAAAGGCCAACCTCTTACCAAACCTCCCCCCTGTATTCGTTCAACCCCTTTTTTTGGGCCCGGCGTCACCGTATGCTATTGACCTGACCAGCGGGTTGGTTGGGCATTGGATGTTTGATAACGGCATTGCCGCCTGTCGTGAATAGTGGTAAAAATGAGCTAACTGACATGGCAAAGAAAGGAGTTCGCAATGAGTAGCCTCTGCATCAACTATCCGGATGCTGTCCTGGTCTCATTCAACGAAAGTCGTGAACATTTCGAGGCTGAGGCTCGTATTGCGCTGTCCATG
>CAIYNH010000259.1 GCA_903927495.1 uncultured beta proteobacterium | reverse complement strand
TCTTCATCTCTTCATCTCTTTTTTCTTTACGTATCCAATTCTTTAACTCTATAAGTGTTTACCTGTATGCCAAATTCATTCAACCCCGGAATTGACGAAAAACCCGCGCCCAGCTTGGCTCTCAAGCTAATTCAACATTCCCGTCCTACCCTCCAAGCGGGATTCGCCACGCCGTCCGTTACCCGTTCGGCAACTGAATGACCACCATGCAAAGATATTCATCCGGTGAACTAGAACTTCTTCGCGTCCTGGCCTACGGTGATGACTCCGGGTTTAAACCGACTTCGAGCAAGGAATGCAGGCCGTCTTACATAGCCAGACGGAAGGTGGAAGCTGAACGCTGGAAGGCGTGGGACGAACGCCACAAGGTCGAGGACGATGCTATGTGGGCAACTTTTATCAAAGACATGGACGCCGAAAACGCCGTGGAGATCCCAACTGTGGTTGAGGCGACCGGGGAGAAGCCTGAAGAAGTCGATGCCCCACCCCACCCTCTGATCGGCGAGTGCATCGGGGCGGACGTGGCGACGCTGGTAGAGGTAAAGAGAGAGTCCCCACTGCTACCACCAGTGGCAGACTCCGCACCAATTAAAGGGGCAGTCGCTTCGGACTACAGGTTTCCGGCTTGCCGCTTCTCAACTGGTAGTGGCGTGAATTTTCGCGAGGCACTTGAGGCGCTGACCAAAGTGTTCAATGTCACGAAAGATTACGGTCGAGTCAGGGATGAATTCTGCTCGATCTCGCTGGCGCTCAACGAACAAGGACTGTGGGCGCCAAGCTATCGGTCGCAGCCCAGACTCAGTCCATTTGCAAAGAAGACTCCAGCGAACCTCATGCTACACAAGGATCACCTCATCATTGATGCCCACTGGTTGTGGAGCAAGCAGTCTACAGCGATGTTTTCTGGGAAATATGAGCGGCTACTTGACTCTGCCATGAGCTTCGACTTTGACAAGGCGAGTGAGTATGCCGCTGAAGACTGGACATCTGACTACCGGGCTGGTGAGCACCTTTGCCTTCCCTCTGAAGTGCAGTGGCAACTTTGCACGACCAAATCAAAAGGACACATTGAGCAGTATCGTGCCTTGGTTGATGGAACTCACAGCGGCAAGGCCAGAACCCCGGCTCGTATCTGTGCAGTCAAGAGGACAGTGGCGACTTGGGCCAGAATAAACCACCGCGTTCGTGGCGAAGAACAGGCTTATACCGACCTATGGTTGAGTCGCGAAATGTTGGGGGTCAAAGCTGCTGCAAAGGAGATTGCAGAACTTGCCGGCTTTATGCGGGGTCGTGCTCCGTTGGACGCCAGCACCGTGCGGAACAAGCTCAAAGGCTTGGACGGCAGGTTACGGATGGTCAAGTAGATCTTGAGCGGAGCACCGCCGTTCCCGGTACGTTCAGCAAGATCAACTATAGGGGCGGTGGCGACCACTAATCGGAAGCTGACCGTCAAAATTGAAAGTCCGGTTCGGAGAAAATCCTGGGCCAGCAGCGCAGCGCAAGCGGGTACTGGCGACGGGCAGGTACCCGGAAGTTCAATTGGCTGAGTTGGCCTGTGCGTCACCCATTTTTTGTGAACGTGAACGGGGTACTCTTATCTACCCAGCCAACCCCACCAGCACCACCTGAAGATGGTGATCCGTGTGGGCGACCAGGTATGCTTCTACATTCGAGAGTGACTCAAGCTTCGTGGCGTCAAAATTGACACCACCAATCTGCAGTTGTTCGATATTTCGGATGATGTCCACCTCGCCGCTCGATGTATCAACCAGCGCCACATCCCTGGCTGTGCCGCTGCCAACAATCCTGACTTCAAAGTTAGCTGGCTGACCAAACCACAGGGCGCTGTCAGTTCCATCGCCGCCGTCTAGCACGTCGTTGCCCCGCCCACCAATCAAGGTGTCGTTGCCGGCGCCACCCAGTAGCGTGTCGGCTCCGGTATCAAATGCCCAGCCACTGTCGGCCATGCTGCTGCTTTGCGTCAGCGTCATGGAGCCGTCTGCGTTAAGTAGCGCCGCCTTGAAATTGTCGCTCTTGATCAGGGCGTCCACTAGCTGACCCCAACTGCCACCTGCATTGATCAGATTGGTGTTGCTCTGGATCTGGGCATCTGTCACCTTGCCGGCGCCCCAGAGTTGTTCCATGACAAACTTCACTTGGAATTGCGTCGGGAATCCCAGCACGTACTTGAGCAACAGGTTGGCTGCTCCTTGCTCCAGTTGAGGCACGGTGTAGCCCGACGTAGCCCAGAGGTTCATCTCCTGCATCGTGGGAAGTTTGTTCAACAGCAAATGGTATAGCTGAGTCACTGTCTCACGCATCTCAGTGTTCTGATACAAGAATGCCAGGCGTGGGTCGATGGGTGTACCACCCTCGCTGTTGCCGGTATTGCTCCAGCCGGCGCTGTCGGCCAGATCGGCAGCATTGGGTGCCCAATTCATCGTGACCTGGCCCTTGAGTTGGCTGAAACTCAGTTTCCCGGCATCACTCTGACCACCCACCATCAGGTCATCCCCAGCTCCACCTTCCAGATGATCGTCACCCAGGCCACCCACAATAGTGTCATTGCCGTCATCACCAAAGAGCTGGTCGTTGCCGCCTTTGGAGCCGACCACATCGTTGCCGCCGCCGCCGTGCAGGATGTCGTCATCAGCACCTAGCACCATGTTCTGACTGCCTTCGCCGGCAAAAACGATATTTGCGCCATCACCACCACGTAGCGTGATGTTGTTGCCGATGATTATTGCGAATTCAATGTTTTGCAACTCCAGCACGCTGCCCAATGGCAAGTCGCGCGTATCAATCACCATGATCTCTACCGGATTGCCGGTACTGCCACTAGGCAAGCCTATAACGCTGGGCGTACCGCTTACGGTAATGGGATGGCTCACATCGACGACGCCACCTGTGGTTTGTGAGAGCTTGATGGAGTTGACAATCAGCGGTGTCTGCGTGGCAGTGCTTGCCAGATCGGATAGAAAAGCCTGTCCGCCGGAAAGCATAATTGCTTTTTCCGGTTCTGTGCTGTTGGTGGTTTGAAGCAGCAGGGTGTTCAAATTAGCGACCGCATCAGCATTGTTGGTTGGGGTACGAACACCTGTGGCGACCAGACCAACACCGATAGGCAAAGAAACAGTGGTAGCAGCAACATCCTTGACGCTGCTGCCGTAATACAGAGCTATATCAG
>CAIYNH010000258.1 GCA_903927495.1 uncultured beta proteobacterium | reverse complement strand
CCGGATTCATGTCTGGCAGCAACGATAGTGGCATCATCCTGCTATCGTCGGCCGCAGTCGGGTTAGGTGCCGGAACCCTTGTTGGTACGTTTCTCTATCTAGGACTGGCACGGGTCAAGCCACAGTACCTGTTCACTGTGACTAATGCAATGATCTGGTTGTTAGTTGGCGGCTTGGCCAGCCAATTGGCCAAGACTTTGGTCCAGGCTGGACTCGTTGAAGCTTGGTCAGGCACGGTCTGGAATACATCTGCTGTGGTGTCCAATGACGACTCGCTGGGTATTTTGTTCCATGCGTTGGCCGGCTATGACGCAACACCAATGGGCCTGCAGGTCATCTTTTATGCCGGAGCGGTCGGTTTCCTCGCTGCTGCCACCGCACGCGTGAAGGCTTTGCACGGGAGCAGAAACATCTTGATATCCTAGCAACACCGCGTTCTTATCGTCTTGTAGACTTGTTCAGATATGCATTTGTTTGAGCCATATCCATATGCGCAACACTTGAGCGTGGAACTATTGCAAAAAGTTCACTCCAGAGTTGGGGCCAGAAACGCCATTCCGGATTCGGTTGTTGAGACGCATATAGCATCTTCTGAATAAATTCCTGTCTGGAAATTTCCTTAGCACCAAGTGTCAGCAAATGCTTGGTGTTTTGCTGGCAGTCAATTTGGAAGATGTTGCTGTGACGACATAGGGACACCAATGCTGCCAAGGCTATTTTGGAACCATCGGTGACTCGGTGGAACATGGATTCACCAAACACGGCATGTCCAATGCCAACGCAATAGAGTCCGCCAACTAGCCTCTCATCTATCCAGGTTTCTACGCTGTGAGCTAGGCCTGCGTGGTGCAGATCGAGGTAAGCTTGAATCATGCTCGGCACAATCCATGTTCTAGCGTGCCCATTCCTGACACTCGAGGCGCAGGCATGAATGACTTGTTCAAAAGCCGAATCGACTCGAATTTCACAATTCGGCGCATTGGCAAATTTAGTCAGCGTTTTTTTCAGTGATGCGTGAAGCTTGAATTGGCGCACATCCAATGTCATCCTTGGATCCGGGCTCCACCACAAAATGGGTTGACCATCACCAAACCATGGAAAGATGCCATGTTGGTAAGCTCGCAAAAGAGTGGCAACGCTCAAATCGCCGCCGGCGCATAGCAATCCAGGTGCGTCGCTGGCTTGATCCCAGGCTTGTGAAACTGATGGAAATGGATCTCCAGGTTCGAGCCAGGATAACGGTGAACTGTCGTTTTGCACGGTGCCTGGTCAAGGTAAAAAATAGTCGCCAAAAGCCGAAGTCAAAGGTTCTGCGATTTTCGAAATATTTGCTGAAATCGTTGGGTTATTAACTACGAGTTTGTTCATTCAGTTCGGCAATCACGGCTTCACGTACCAATAAGTCGAGCTCTTGTCGGATTCTGTCGTCTATTTCTGCCATATGTTTTATCAACAGGGTACGCACCAATCGGTCTGCTTTTTCTTGGAGTCGACGTTCGAGATAGGGTTGAATTTGTTGCTGTACCAATTCAACGACCGCATCGATGTGGGTTTTTGAATGAAGCGATGATTGCGCCAACTTGGCAGGATCGACCACCTCAGTGAGGGTGGGTACAAAGCGTGGTGTGCTTCGGGGTACGGTGTTCATTGGCTTGCTTTCAACTGAAGATCATGGCGGGTCAGGCTGCAACCCATGCCGGAGTAAATCTTCCAACGTTCACGTGCCAGATGTTTGTCGTCCTCGGAATGCGAAACAATTTCAATCACGCGCTCAAAACGGTCAAAATTTTCAGGCACTTGGGTTCCCACGTTGAGCAAAATACGTTGATAGGGCACATCCTGAAGCGATGAGGCCAAAATAACAGGCGTTCTGTCCAAATCAGCGGCTTGCACAGGTGCAAAACAATGGGGTAAAAAATCTGTTGGGGAAAAAGTCCACAAGGACTGATCCAACTGGATCAGTGTTTCCATTGACCCTGTGACGACCAATTTGGCTCCGCTTGCTATCGCTTTTCGAAGAAGGCGGCAAGCGTAATTCAGGCGATCCAGGGCATTGAAGTGAAAAGCAATATTAAACACAGAAATTACGTCACATTTTCGCAGGCCATCAAATAGTCGAGCAAAAGTCCAACCGGACGTCCGGTTGCCCCTTTGACGGCACCGTTTCTCCAGGCTGTGCCAGCGATGTCCAGGTGGGCCCAAGGGTACTGTGCGGTAAATCTTTGCAAAAATTTGGCGGCCGTGATGGCACCACCGGCCCGTCCGGCCACATTCGCGACATCCGCGAAGCTGGTTTTCAGGCCTTCGGCGTATTCATCGTCCAGTGGCAACGGCCAGCATAGATCTTGCGAGGACTCCCCAGCAGACATAAGTGCGGTAGACAGCGCTTCGTTATCAGTGAAAAAGCCACTGCGTACACCTCCCAGGGCGATGACGCACGCCCCTGTCAAGGTCGCAATGTCCAAAACTGCACGCGGCTTGAAGCGCTCTGCATAGGTCAGCGCATCACATAAAACCAGACGACCTTCGGCGTCGGTATTCAGGATTTCAATGGTTTGTCCCGCCATGCTGGTTACCACATCACCGGGTTTGACAGCTTTGCTGCTGGGCAAATTTTCGCAGGCAGAAATCAAACCCACAACGTTTAAGTCCGGTTGCAACTCAGCCAGCGCTTTGAATACCCCCAGCACACTGGCAGCTCCGCACATATCAAACTTCATCTCGTCCATCTCGGCTGAAGGTTTGATTGAAATGCCACCACTGTCAAAAGTAATGCCTTTGCCAACCAAGACAACCGGCGCTGTCGTCTTGGGAGCGCCAGAGTATCGCAAAATAATGAACCGCAGAGGTTCATAAGAACCCTGCGCTACAGCCATGAAGGCACCCATGCCAAGCTGAGCAACCTCTTTGGGACCAAGCACTTCGCATTTGACACGAGGAGATTTCGCCAGCGAACGCGCGGCCTGCGCCAAATGGGTTGGTGTGGCATGATTGGCAGGACGGTTGCCCCATTCTTTTGCAAATTCAATGCCTTTGACTGCAGCAGCGCCACGCTCGAAACCCGCAGTTAGATTGGCACTGTCAGGCACACTCACCATCACGCGTGCAATCGAACGAGTTTCGCTGTTGTTTTTGGATTTTGTCGTGGTGTAGAGGTAGCTGCTATCAGCCAAGCTTGTCATAGCCACTCGCAACGCTTGGACAGAGGGAGTGGTCTCGAAAAACAGGACAAGTTGTTTCTGTTTGGCTGACTTTAGCAAGGCCATGGATGCGGCAATGCTTTTGCGAATTTCCCCAGATGTTGCGTCGCCAGCCTGGATCAGCACAAGTCTGGTGCACAGCAGACCTGCCGGGCGGTAGATATCGAGCAAACTCCCTACCTTGCTTGACAGGTCTCCCAATTTCAATGCCTGGGCAATCATGGTTGACAATGGATCCATGCCAGGCTGGAATTTGTTGGTCAATAGCACCAGCAAAATATCGCATTTTTTGTGTGCAACGCCTACCAAATCAAAAGTCATCAGTTCAAAGTTCATAATTACAGGTTTCCTTTAAGTGCAATGTTATTCCATTCTTCTTTACGCAAAGAGCTTTCCCGCAGTTTTGGCGCAACGCTGATTGTGTTGGTCACCGTGGTTATGACAATGACGCTAATCAGAACTCTTGGTTTGGCTTCACGTGGTAGTTTTAATCCCTCCGATGTGATGCTGGTTATGGGATACACCGTGCTTGCTTATATGCCAACTTTACTCACTATGAGTTTGTTCATCGCCATTATTGCGACACTTTCCCGGATGTACCGCGACAGTGAAATGGTGATT
>CAIYNH010000257.1 GCA_903927495.1 uncultured beta proteobacterium | reverse complement strand
ATAGATTTTAGGCTTAACTCACCGCCTGGAATGTTTTTCACTTCAACTTCGAATTTAGGGTCAAAGTGCTCGCCAGCTACGCGAACTGTGACACCTTCTTTAGCCAGAAGTGCGCCATAGTGGTCATGTTCCTCTGTTGGCTTAAATAGTAATAAAACAGTGACCTCATACCCCAGCCGACGCGTGCCAATTACACAATTGCACAATTGCCGCTCTGCGCCACCCGGCTGAAGACTCCCAATTAAATGCACAATACGTGGGCGATGAGTCCCCTTTGAGGAAGGATTTGATTTCGCATTTTGTAGTGTTCGTTCTAAAAAAAGCGCTCGTTCATTCCAATTATCATGTGAACTCAATGAGCCGTGAGGCCTGGAGTCCGCTGCATTGAGTAATCGACCCGGTACAAATCGGGTGAGTTTGCGCAGCACCTTGCCGGCAAAATTAAGAGATGCAGCTTTTCTGCGCCATCGCATAGCAACCCATGATGCATATTCCCCCATAATTATCCTGCTTTTTTTAAGCTATGTTTTTTCTAAGCCAAGCCTCTAAAATAAGCAGCGGCCAGACTTGGTATATGGAAAAGCAATTAGCTTCTGCTTGTTTCATAACCATTTGCTCGAGCACAATTGGATCAACATAGTCGCCTAATTTGCTATTTGCCCCCAATAAAAGTTCTTTGGTTAAAGAAAACACTTCCTCTTTTGACCAAGCGTTTGCAGGCAAGCCAAAACCCAGCTTGCGCCTGTTCATCCATTCTTCAGGCAAATAACGAGCGGCTAATTGCTTTAGTATCCGTTTGGTTTGATCAGGGGGAGTCCAGCACGAATCAGTGCTTAGATTTTCAGCGAAATGAGCCAGTTTCGCATCAAGTAGTGGACAACGCACTTCAAGTGAAACTTGCATACTCATGCGATCAACTTTTGCCAAAACGGCACCGGGCATATAAGTATGCGCATCCAGATTACGCATTCGATTTAGCAAAGGTGATCTTGAGTCGTCAAGAAGCTTTTTCCAGCCCAGCAAAATATCGCTCACTCCATCAGGCATTCCACCCACCAACGCACCGACCTGCTCTGGCTGGAATATGAGCCAACGTGGCGAGAGATAACCGGTAGACGCACTCCAACCATCGCTCAAACCTGTTTTTCGCAGTAATTGTCGTGCCCAGCCACCCTCTTCGTTAAGTGTGTCCCGGTAGCGACCATACCCGCCAAACATCTCATCTCCACCATCGCCAGAAAGTGTAACGGTTACATGCTCACGGGCATGCTGGCACAGCAGCAGCGTTGGCAAGCAGCTGGAATCTCCATTTGGCTCGTCAAGACGTGATGCAATTTCATCTACCAGAGCAATTGCATCGGGCTTAAGAATTCTCTCATAGTGCTCTGTGCCTAAATGGTCTGCAATTTCCCTGGCAGCGATATGTTCGCTATCATCCGACCCTTCAAAACCTATAGTAAAAGTTTTAAGCTTACGCCCCAACACCTTAGTCGCAATCGCTACAACCAGTGATGAATCGACTCCACCCGATAAAAAAGCGCCCAAAGGGACATCAGACACTAGTCTCTTTTCAACTGCGTCAACTACAAGTTTTCCCAGTTGATTAACTTCGCTGCCTCTATCCGGTTTCGCGTTTGGCTCTACAGGACAAAAGCTCGCATACTGAGCGATTCTGATTTTCGGTGCCCCTTCCTGTGAAAAATCAGCCTCCAGGTAATGCCCTGGAGGTAACTTCTTGGCACCCGAGAATATCGTTTGAGGTGCCGGGACATATTGCAGCAACAAATAAAGAGACAATGCCTCTCGATCTAATGACGCATCAAAAAAGGGGATGGTGCGAAGCGCCTTTAACTCTGAAGAAAAGGCAAACCAACCAGGGCCTTCACTGT
>CAIYNH010000256.1 GCA_903927495.1 uncultured beta proteobacterium | reverse complement strand
GGTTGACGCGAATTGCTGCCATCGGTGCGCAGACTGATCTTGTCAGACATGTTCACAATTTGCTGCAATAGCTGTTGCAGGTTACGCGAGTTCGCAGAATCGTTCAAACTGGCCACCAACTCAAACGGTTGCGTCACGCGCTCCAGATAAGCTTTCAACTGGGCAGCGAGGGAGTCGTCCAACATAGGTGTCCTTTCAGGCGTGAGCCTTTTAAGCGATTGTGTGAGCCGGCCTCCATGAATCAGAATGGGCCAGAGTTGCATCCTGCTGCGCTGGATAAGCGCAACAGGGAAGCAGTTTCTTTAAAGAGTCAGGCATTTGCCCAACACGACTGGGCAGTCGTTTAAATCTTGCCGACTAGATCCAGCGATGGCTTCAGGGTTGCAGCACCGTCGGTCCACTTGGCGGGGCACACTTCACCGGGGTGGCTATAGACGTATTGCGCTGCCTTGACTTTGCGCAGCAGTTCTTTGGCATCACGACCAATGCCGTTGTCATGGATTTCGCAGAGCTTGATCTGTCCTTCGGGGTTGATCACAAACGTGCCGCGCAAGGCCAAACCGGCTTCTTCGATCATTACATCAAAGTTGCGGGTCATTGTGCCTGTAGGATCGCCAATCAAGGCATACTGCACTTTTTTGATAGCGGGCGAGGTGTCAGCCCAAGCCTTGTGTGCAAAGTGGGTATCGGTAGACACACCATAAATGTTGGCACCAATTGCGGCAAATTCAGCGTGTGTGTCGGCCAGGTCTTCGAGTTCGGTGGGGCACACGAAGGTGAAGTCCGCCGGGTAAAACACGACGACAGACCATTTGCCAAGCAATGATTGTTCGGTGACTTCAAAAAATTTGCCGGCTTGGTAGGCTTGGGCTTTGAATGGTTTGACTTGGGTATTGATCAATGACATGAATGGCTCCAGATTGGTGGTTGAGAAAAAGTCGGAAAACTGCTTGAGTTTGCCGATGACTGAATCATAGCGCGCACCTATCATTGCCATGATGCTTTATTCTTAAGCTATTGATAGCTAATTTTTATCAGTTGCTTTCCGGCTAGTCACGCTAGCCTGCCGACAGTCACGATAATGGCCACTGCTGTTAACTCCTGGTTTTGTCATGCTGTTTTTGCTTTCGCCCGCCAAATCTCTCGACTATGCCCCTGCACTGGCGGATGTGCTGCACACGCAACCCCTGTTTGTCAAGCAGGCAACTGAACTGGTCGGCATTCTGAAACAAAAGTCGCCTCAACAAATGGCCGAACTGATGAGTTTGAGCGATGCCTTGTCGGCCTTGAGTGTGGCACGTTTCGCCGCTTGGCGACCCAAATTTACAGCAGCAAACGCCAAGCAGGCGGTGCTGGCGTTTAATGGTGACGTCTATGCAGGCTTGGATGCCACGAGTCTCGACACCGAGGACTTGGCTTGGATGCAAGACCATATTTGCATACTTAGTGGCCTGTATGGGGTGCTGCGTCCGTTGGACTGGATGCAAGCCTACCGGCTGGAAATGGGCACCGCCTTGCCCAATGCCCAAGGCAAAGATCTGTACAAGTTCTGGGGGTCGCAAATTGCGGACTATCTGAATGTCCGCCTAAAAACCGACAAGATCCCGCTGGTGGTGAATCTGGCCAGCGTGGAATATTTCAAGTCAGTCGACACCCAAGTGCTCAAGGCCCGGGTGATTGATTGTGTGTTCGAAGATTTCAAGGCCGGCCAGTACAAAATCATCAGTTTTTATGCAAAGCGTGCGCGCGGCCTGATGGCGCGATTTGCGGTCAAGCAGCGTGTCACACGACCAGAACAACTGCACGGGTTTGATGCTGAGGGTTATGCGTTTGATGCCAACCAGTCAAAACCCGATCGACTGGTTTTCCGGCGCCGCTTGAATCCATAAGGCAATGCAGCCGGAAAAATCCATTGGGAAACTCTGCGTTGGCCCTTTGACAGGTTCAGAGCGCCAGGTCAAATGGACATATATTTATCTTAATAAAATCAGCCGCAAACGCAATATGCATCATCATTCGAAGCTATTAATTCAATATCAAAATGAACATCCCTGAACTTTCAAAACTGGGGCAACCGACGGACTACGTGGACCAATACGATGCTGCGTTGCTGTTCCCCATTTCGCGCAGTCCGCAACGTGCGGTCTTGGGCTTGTCGGCTGTGTTGCCGTTCTTGGGTGCTGACCTGTGGACTGCTTACGAGCTTAGCTGGCTTAACCCGCGCGGCAAACCGCAAGTGGCCTTGGTGCACATAACCGTGCCCTGTGAATCCACCCATCTCATCGAGAGCAAATCGCTCAAACTTTTTTTGGGGTCATTTAGCAACACCCGTTTTGTCGATGCTGCCCAGGTACAGGCAATCCTGCGCAAGGATCTGACCGAAGCAGCCTGGCGCGGCAGTCCCGTGCAGTCCAGCGTGGGCGTGAAGCTGATACCGGCGGACCTGTTTGACCGCGAACCGCTGCATGAATTTGACGGTCTGAGCCTGGATCGGCTCGATCTGGAGTGTGATTGTTACCTGCCCGCCCCAGAGTTGCTGAAATCGACCAAAGACGAGGCACCGGTGTCAGAGGTACTCACCAGCAATCTGTTCAGGAGTAACTGTCCGGTAACTGGTCAGCCTGACTGGGGCAGCATTCAGATCAGCTATTTTGGTCCCCAGATAGATCAGGCAGGTTTGTTGCGATACCTCATCAGCTTTCGCAACCATGCAGGTTTCCACGAGCATTGTGTGGAGCGCATATTTAGGGACATTGAAGCACGCTGCCAGCCTCACAAACTGTCGGTGTATGCCCGCTATACCCGTCGGGGTGGGCTAGACATCAACCCGTTTCGCAGCAGTTGGCCGCAGGCGCTGCCACAAAACATTCGCAACGCACGCCAGTGACGAGGGTTCGCACGGGTAGCAAACTGCAAGCCGTTGCGGCAATCGATGAATTCAAACGGCGATGTCGCGCGGCACTTGATTAAGCCAACGCTGCAGGCATTTCGCCAAAATTTCACGGTTGAAGGGTTTAGTCAGGAAATCATTCATGCCTGCAGTGCGGCAGGCTTCCTGATCAGACTGCATGGCGTTAGCTGTCAGCGCAACAATCGGAGTGTGTCGATTGGGGCCGTCAGTGGCACGAATTTGCCTAGTGGCTTCCAAGCCATCCATTTCCGGCATCTGCATGTCCATCAGGATCAGCCCGTATCGTTGCTGGCTGGCAGCCGTCACGGCTTCAATACCGTTTTCAGCAATGTCGGCGTCATAGCCCAGACGCCCGAGCAAGGCCAGCGCGAGTTTCTGGTTAATCTTGTTGTCCTCCACCAGTAACATCCGTCCAGGTGAGGCGTTTGGCACTGGTCTGTCAACGGGTACTTCGCTGGCTCGCTGGGGTGGTGCGGCTGGCGCTGATTTTTTCAACTCAACGGGTTGCTCTGGGGCAGGTTTGCTGGGCACCACAGCGGTATCGATCAGTGGCTCGGTGGTCGCCTGGAGCGGCAATTCGAACCAGAACAAACTTCCGCCGGTGTCGATGCTGTCAACGCCAATGCTTCCACCCATACCCTCGGCCAAACGCTTGCTGATGACCAGTCCCAGACCGGTGCCACCGAATTTGCGCGATGTAGAGGCATCGACCTGACTAAAGTTGGAAAAAAGTCGGTCGCGTGAATCCAGTGGGATGCCAATACCGCTGTCCAGGACTTCAAAACGAAGTCCTGTGGTCAGTCGCTTTACGTTGATCAGAACCGCGCCATGCTCGGTAAATTTAACCGCATTGCCGGCCAAATTGAGCAGAATTTGGCGAATTCTCAGACTGTCACCAACAAAGCTGCCAACGGCATCGGTTGCGATGTCGACATGAAAAGCAACTCCCTTTTCCCTAGCCCTCACTTTAACTATCGAAGTGACGGCATCGGCAATCACACTCACGGAAAATGGTTGATGCTCAAACGTCATGTGACCGGCCTCGATTTTGGACAGGTCGAGAATGTCATTGATGATGGCCAGGAGTGATTCACCCGATGTCGAAATATCGCGGGCGAAGCCAAGTTGCTCCTTGTCGAGCTTGGTTTCCAGCAGTAGATTGGCCATGCCAATAACGCCGTTCATGGGTGTTCGAATTTCATGCGACATGTTGGCCAAAAATTGAGATTTGGCCCGGCTGGCGCTTTCCGCAGCGTCCCGCGCCTGCCGGTTGGCACGGGTGTAAAGCACCACAGCGCAAATGGCCAGGATAAGCATAGTCCCAGTCAGCGCTGTCAACATGAAAAACCACCCGCGCTGGGAGGTGATGCGGGCAAATTCAGGCATCGGTCGTGGCACGTAAACTGTAATGTTTCCGTCGGCAATGGCTTTGGAAACCAAAAGCAATGGCGTGGAGTTACCGGGCAGATTGACCAGTTCGGGG
>CAIYNH010000255.1 GCA_903927495.1 uncultured beta proteobacterium | reverse complement strand
TGCCTTCTGGCTTGACAACCGCCATATTGAAGTCAAAGAAAGCGTCAGCAGCGTAGGTCACTTTTGTGGCAGCCACTGGAGCCGGCGCTGGTGGAGCAACAACAGGTGCTGGTGCAGGAGCGGCAGCAGGTGCAGCAGGCGGTGCAATTTTTGGAACAACCATCGGAGCAGGAGGAGGGGCAACAATTGCACCATCGCAACCAACCGCCGCAGTGGCAGGCGTCCAACTGGTATCACGCCAGCAAAGTTCACTATTGCCGTTTCTCCAGGCTGTGCCGTCTGTACTGCGCCAATTGTCGATGGACTGAGCACTGGCAACGGTAGCAAGCGCTGCAGTAGCAATCAGCATGGCCACTTTGTTTAATTTCTTCATGGTTCTCCTTAAGGAATTGCAGCAGCGCTGCGGTACTAGGTCGTACGTTCAAAATGCCTATCACGTTGAACGATCATTTGATTGTGCCACAGTCAGTTTACACAACAAGAACTGGCCAGCGATCATTCGGCGACAGGAATCAATAGTGCAAATTATTAGCAAAAGTCGTTGCTGTCCTGCCACAAAACCAAAGCTTAAAATCGTAGACTAACTCCGACCTTGCCTAGACCCAAGCCCTCCCCATGACCCAGTTCGCCAAAGAAACTCTGCCCATCAGTCTTGAAGAGGAAATGCGCCGTAGCTACCTCGATTACGCCATGAGCGTCATTGTTGGACGCGCCTTGCCAGACGCACGCGACGGCCTGAAGCCCGTGCATCGGCGTGTACTGTTTGCCATGCACGAGCTTAACAATGACTGGAATCGCCCCTACAAAAAATCTGCTCGTATTGTGGGCGACGTGATCGGCAAATACCATCCGCATGGCGATCAGTCGGTCTACGACACCATCGTCCGGATGGCACAGGATTTTTCGATGCGCCACATGCTGGTCGATGGGCAAGGTAATTTCGGTTCGGTCGATGGCGACAGTGCTGCGGCAATGCGCTACACCGAAATTCGCTTGTCAAAAATCGCACATGAGCTGCTGGCTGATCTGGACAAAGAGACTGTTGACTTCGGCCCGAACTACGATGGATCAGAAAAAGAACCCTTGGTAATGCCCACACGCTTACCCAATTTGCTGGTCAATGGTTCCGGCGGTATCGCGGTTGGCATGGCAACCAACATACCACCGCACAATCTTAATGAGGTGGTGGATGCCTGCCTGCACCTGCTGCGCCACCCTGAAGCGTCAATCGATGAATTGATGGAGATCATCCCGGCACCTGACTTTCCAACAGCCGGCATCATCTACGGCATTCAGGGCGTGAAAGACGGCTACCGAACCGGACGCGGTCGTGTGGTGATGCGTGCCAAGTGCCACTTTGAAGACATTGACAAGGGTCAGCGCCAATCCATCATCGTTGACGAGTTGCCCTATCAGGTCAACAAAAAAACGCTGCAAGAGCGTATGGCAGAACTGGTTCACGAAAAGAAAATCGAAGGCATTAGCCACATTCAGGACGAATCCGACAAGTCGGGCATGCGTCTGGTCATTGAACTCAAGCGCGGTGAAGTGCCGGAAGTGGTGCTGAACAACCTGTACAAGCAAACCCAGCTGCAAGACACTTTTGGCATGAACATGGTGGCGCTAATCAATGGTCAGCCCAAGCTATGTAACCTGAAAGACCTGATTCAGGTCTTTTTGCAGCACCGCCGTGAGGTGGTGACACGGCGCACCGTCTTTAACCTGCGTAAAGCACGCGAGCGTGGGCATGTGCTTGAAGGCCTGGCCGTGGCCTTGGCAAACATTGACGACTTCATCCGCATCATCCGCGAGTCGCCCACACCTCCCGTTGCCAAAGCCGAATTGATGAGTCGCCCCTGGGACAGCAAACTGGTACGCGAGATGCTCACCCGGACCCGGTTGGATGGTGGTGTAGTCAACGCTGATGACTACCGCCCCGACAACCTTGAAAAAGAATACGGCATGGGCAGCGATGGTCTGTACCGTCTGTCAGAAACACAAGCGCAAGAGATTTTGCAAATGCGTTTGCAGCGTTTGACTGGCCTGGAGCAAGACAAGATTGTGGCTGAGTACAAAGAGGTCATGGCAGAAATTGACAATCTGCTCGACATTCTGGCCAAACCTGCCCGCGTATCGACCATCATCAGTGAAGAACTCACCATCATCAAAACCGAGTTTGGACAAACCAAACTGGGCGCGCGCCGATCTCTGGTTGAGCACAGCTCGTTTGATTTATCCACCGAAGACCT
>CAIYNH010000254.1 GCA_903927495.1 uncultured beta proteobacterium | reverse complement strand
GTCGATTCCCCTGCGGTATGGGAAATGTCGAAGCACTCCAAGCGCAGTTCTTCAAGCTGATCGATCGTCAAATCCAGCGCATCTGCCAAGGCCCGTGTGCGCGCCTGCTGTGAACCTTCTTCAGACAGCAAACGTGCCAATTGCAAACCGGCATTGGTTTGCGCCATCTCCAGCCAGACGCGACGCTGCTCCCTGGGGTTGTGCACAGCGCTGACCTTGGCGCCAATCTGCTCAGAAAGCGCCTGCAACAAGCATTTATCCACCGGCACACTAACGACTAGCGAAGGCGGTGCAGGTACATTCAAATAATGCTGAGCCACAAAGGCGTTGAGTACTTGCTCTTCGACTGATCGTGCGCTGGATGTTTCAGGCGATGCGTCAACAGGTTCGTCCAAAACGAATGCGTTTTCCACCTGCACAGGGAAATAGGGTCGATCTCCCAGGTGGCGACCACCCCGCACCATGGCCAAGTTGACGCAGGCTCGCCCACCCTGAACTTTGACCGCCAAAATATCCACATCGCGGTCCGACACATTGTCAACCGACTGCTGATGAAGCACATTGGACAAGGCAGCCACTTGATTACGCAACTCGGCGGCCTGCTCAAACTCCAATTTGTCAGAATGTTCCATCATCCGAGCCTCAATTTCCTGCATGACATCTTTGGCATCGCCGTGCAGAAAACGCTCGGCATCGGTCAAGTCTTGGCCATAGGCCTGAACCGAGACGTGACCTACGCAGGGCGCCGAGCAGCGTTTGATTTGATACAGCAGGCAAGGCCGGGTTCGATTGTTGAACACAGGGTCTTCGCAGGTACGCAGCCTGAACACTTTTTGCATTAGTAAAATGGCTTCTTTGACCGCCCAGGCACTCGGGTAGGGGCCAAAGTAATGATGTTTTTTTTCGACTGCTCCACGGTAATACGATACCCGAGGAAATTGGGATCCAACAGGCTTGGATAATGCACTAGAAGATATTAAATCCGTAGCATTTTGGGGCACCGCAGCATTGATTTTCAAATAAGGATAGCTCTTGTCGTCCCGAAACAAAATGTTGTACTTGGGATTTAGTGTTTTGATGAGGTTGTTTTCAAGCAGCAGAGCCTCCGCTTCAGATCGTACAACGGTGGTTTCCAACCGGGTGATTTTGCTCACCATGTGGCCAATGCGCGTGCCACCATGGTTCTTTTGAAAGTAGCTTGACACCCGCTTCTTCAAATTAATGGCCTTGCCAACGTATAAAACCTGGCCTTGAGCATCGAAATAACGGTAAACACCCGGCAATGTAGGCAAGTTGGCGACATCGCTGAGCAATTGTTCAGGGTGATGGTCTGGAGTAGATAAATCGGACATAGAGGTTTCATTAACAGGTCATAAGTGATCCGGCAATAGCCAATGTAGCGTTTTTGGCTGGTGCTGGCGGGATAGAGTGTGAGAGGACCTGAGCGTAAAGTGGCAAACCAACAAAGCGAAGGCCATCAATGCAGTGCGCCCACAAGTACCGCAGAGAGTCAGATATAGGCAATTTCTGCATCCCTAGGGCTAAGTGCATATTGTGGACAATTCAGTCATGACTCTAGAAACCCCTTACCCAGCCTTGCATTGGAATATATTTTGCAGGGTCATCGACAACTATGGCGATGTCGGTGTGTGTTGGCGGTTGGCCGTCAATCTGGGGCAACGGGGTCAAAGGGTTTGTCTGTGGGTGGACGACTTGACGGCGCTGAGTTGGATGGCACCGCAGGGTGCGACTAGCGTTGAAGTTCGACACTGGACACCAAGCCTGGATCTGATGGGAGTAACACCAGGTGACGTATTAGTCGAAGCTTTCGGTTGCGAAATTGCTCCAGAATTCATAGCTGCATACGCCCGTCAAATAAGCTTAACAGGTCAAAAATGTCATTGGATTAATCTGGAGTACCTGAGTGCCGAAAATTATCCTGAGCGCTGCCATGGCCTGCCTTCGCCGGTAATGAGAGGGCCGGGCGAGGGATTAATTAAGCATTTTTACTACCCTGGCTTCACGCCGGCCACTGGTGGCTTGTTGCTGGAGTCAGATTTTCTGACGCGTCAAAACCGCTTTGACCGGACCCAATGGCTCAAACAACACGGCGTTGACTTACAAGGCAGGCAGCTGATGTCTCTTTTTTGTTACGAACCCACTGCACTTGAACAATTGCTCGACCACCTTGCCTGTGCCACTGAGCGCACCTGTCTGGCCATTACCCCGGGACGTGCTAGCAAGGCAGTTCAAACCGTTATTTCAAGAAATAATGGGTTGCACCCTTTATGGAACATGCGTGAGACACTATCATTTTTATATCTTCCAAAATTCACTCAAAATGAATTTGACCATTTGCTATGGGCTTGCGATTTGAATTTTGTGCGCGG